>JAFLTH010000030.1 GCA_022510525.1 Lachnospiraceae bacterium
CTAAGTTTTCTTTGCTTATTGTCGGAGCCAGAGGCGCAAAGAAAACTTAGTATTTACGTCATATACATAATTGAGGATAACGTTATGGATATTAAGATTTTAGATAATCAGACAATTGATAAGATTGCTGCCGGAGAGGTGGTAGAGAAACCTGCAAGCGTGGTTAAAGAGCTTGTTGAAAATGCCATTGATTCGGGAGCCGACGCTATTACGGTTGAAATAAAAGATGGTGGAATTTCTTTTATAAGGGTTACCGATAACGGAAGCGGAATTGAAAAATCCCAGATAAGAAATGCTTTTTTACGCCATGCTACAAGTAAAATTTCATCGGCGGATGATTTGACTAACTTGGTCAGTCTAGGATTTAGAGGCGAGGCTCTGGCAAGCATAGCAGCCGTTTCAATGGTTGAAGCAATCTCCAAAGTTAAAGAGGACCTGACCGGAGTCCGCTATGTCATAGAAGGCGGCATCGAAAGGGAACTGGAAGAAGTCGGAGCTCCGGACGGCACCACTTTCATTGTCCGCAATCTTTTCTACAATACTCCTCCACGCAAAAAGTTCTTAAAACAACCGCAGACCGAAGGCTCTTATATAGCGGATCTTATGGAGCATCTTGCGCTGTCGCATCCTGATATTTCATTCCATTTTATAATAAATAACCAGAACAGGTTTCACACTTCCGGAAATAACGATCTGAAAGAGATTATTTACCGTATTTACGGCAAGGATATTGTAAAAGAGCTTACGCCAATCAGTGTTGAGGCGGAAGGTTTCAGTATTGAAGGTTTCCTGGGAAAGCCCATAATCAATCGTTCAAACCGCAACTACGAGCTTTTTTATATCAATGGCAGATATATAAAAAGCACTCTTCTTAGTAAGGCAGTGGAAGACGGCTACAAAGAATACCTGATGCAGCATAAATTCCCTTTTTGCGTACTTCATTTTAATATTGATACCAAGCGGATTGACGTCAACGTACATCCAAGTAAAATGGAGATAAGAATCTCAAACGGGCAGGACTTTTACGAGTCGGTACGCTCCATTATTTTTGACTGTCTCCACAGACAGGAAATGATACCGGATGTTACTCTGGATTCCGGAAAGAATTCTTCTGCTGAATCAAAAGCACAGGCAAGAAAAGAGGCAAAAATTTATGCCAAACGCGCTATTCCGGAACTCTTTGAAACGAATAGAATCAAAAACGAAAAAACAGTAAATAATTTGCAAAATACCAATAAATCAACTGATGTTCAATCGGACCCTGAAAAAGAAATTGATAAAAAATCAAATTCAGAATATACAAATATAGTTAAATCAGATACTTATATAGCAAAAAGCAATAATTTTAATTTAATTAATGAAACTGCTAATTATAATGGTTCGCAAGATAATAGTTTGCAATATAATGTTTCACAACTTAATGCATCACAACTTAATGAATCACAATCGCATAAGGTTAATTCATCAACAAATACTAAGCCTGAGCAGCTAAACCTTTTCGATGATAAACTCTTATCCGCAAAAGCAAGGGAAAAGTACGAGATAATCGGACAGATTTTTGAAACCTATTGGCTTATTTCATATCAGGACAAACTCCTGATAATTGACCAGCATGCCGCCCACGAAAAAGTAAAATATGAGCGTCTTATCAAACAATACACTGACAATAACATAGCATCTCAAAGCTTAAATCCTCCGGTTATAATAACGCTAAGCGGTAAGGAAAAAGAGTGCTTTTTACAAAATAAAGACCATTTCGAAGCTATGGGTTTCATAATTGAGGAATTTGGCGGCAACGACTATGCAATAAGCAGTGTTCCGATGGATTTATACGGACTTCGGGAAGCTGAGCTTTTCTATGAGTTTCTGGATGAACTCTCGGAAGAGAACATAGGAACAACGCCGGACAGTATCCGTATGAAAATAGCCACAATGGCCTGCAAAGCTGCAGTTAAAGGCAACACCAGAATGTCTGTAACAGAAGCGGACGCTTTGATCGATGAACTGCTTTCCCTGGAGAATCCTTATAACTGCCCGCATGGAAGACCTACCATAATATCAATGAGCAAATATGAGCTTGAGAAAAAATTCAAAAGGATTGTTTCATAATGAATGATAAAAAACCTCTGGTCATTTTAACCGGGCCAACTGCAGTCGGCAAAACCAAACTCTCTATCAGCCTCGCCAAAGCCATAGACGGAGAAATAATTTCAGCCGATTCTATGCAGGTATACAGACATATGGACATAGGTTCCGCCAAAATTATGCCGGAGGAAATGTCCGGTATAAAACACCATCTTATTGACATACTGGAGCCTAATGAGGATTTTCATGTAGTAAAATTTCAGACGCTTGCCAAAGAAGTTATGCAAAATATATATGAAAAAGGCAAAATCCCGATTATTGTCGGCGGCACAGGCTTTTATATACAGTCAGTTCTTTACGATATAGATTTTACAGAAAGCGAAGAGGATACCGCGTTTCGTTCTGAATTAGAAGAGCTGGCCAGAAAAGAGGGCAGTGAAGTTTTATTTGAAAGACTGCGCAGCATTGACCCGGAATCCTGCAATATAATTCACGCAAATAATATAAAACGCGTAATCCGCGCTATAGAATTCTATAAAAAGACAGGAAAACGCATTTCCGAGCACAACAAAGAACAGCACGAAAAACCCTCCCCCTATAACTTTGCCTACTTTATTTTGGATGACGACAGGGCAGTGTTATATGAGAGAATCAACAAGCGTGTAGATGAAATGCTTAAATCCGGCCTTGTTGACGAGGTAAAAAGCCTGAAAGAGATGGGCTGCACATCCGATATGGTATCCATGCAGGGTCTTGGCTATAAGGAAATACTGGAATATCTTGACGGAAATTGCACACTTGATGAAGCCGTATACAAAATAAAACGAGATACCAGACATTTTGCCAAACGACAGCTAACATGGTTTCGTAGAGAACAAGATGTTATCAGGCTTTCGAGACAGGATTTTACATCTGATACTTTAATTTTACAATATATGCTACAAATACTGACAGACAAAGTAATCTTATATAATTAGTCAATTAAGAAACTCCGAGATGGGCAGGCGGTGGAAAAGGATTTCCGCTGAAAGACCCAAGGTATATATTGAAAGAAAGGCACATTTTGTCATGAACGAAAACACGTACAAATCATACTCCAATTTCGGCATATCCGACAAAGTAATCAACTTCGGAAACGAAATTCTTGATACTCTTAAAGAAAGATTCAACAACATAGACGACATCGCCGAATACAACCAGCTCAAAGTCATCAATGCAATGCAGGAGTGCAAAGTCAGCGAAGCCTGCTTACTTGGTACTACCGGCTATGGATATAACGATTTTGGCAGGGATACACTTGAAAGCGTCTACGCCAAAGTCTTTCACACCGAGGATGCCCTTGTGCGCCCCCAGATTACCTGTGGCACACACGCTCTTGCACTTGCACTTCTAAGCAATCTGCGCCCCGGAGATGAGTTGCTTTCTCCGGCAGGCAAGCCCTATGACACACTTGAAGAAGTAATAGGCATACGTCCGTCAAAAGGTTCGCTGAAAGAATACGGCATATCTTATAGACAGGTTGATCTGCTTGATGATGGCGGTTTTGATTATGATTCAATCCGTAATGCTGTCAATGAAAAAACCAAACTTGTCACTATACAGCGTTCCAAAGGTTATCAGACAAGACCTACGTTTTCGGTAGACAGTATAGGGGAACTGATTACTTTTATTAAAAAAATCAAACCGGACGTAATCTGTATGGTAGATAACTGTTACGGCGAATTTGTAGAAATGATTGAACCAAGTGATGTTGGTGCAGACATGGTAGTCGGTTCCCTTATTAAAAATCCCGGCGGAGGTCTTGCTCCCATCGGAGGATATATTGCAGGCAAAAAAGAGTGTGTGGAAAATGCCGCATACAGACTGACTTCTCCCGGACTCGGCAAGGAAGTCGGAGCTTCGCTTGGCGTAACGGCATCTTTTTATCAGGGACTGTTTCTTGCCCCGACCGTTACCGCAAATGCATTAAAAGGCGCAATCTTTGCGGCCAATATTTATGAAAAATTGGGTTTTCCGGTAATCCCAAACGCAACAGAAGAGCGTCATGATATCATTCAGGCTGTCACATTCGGAAAACCCGAGGGAGTTATCGCATTTTGCAAAGGAATTCAGGCGGCTGCCTCAGTGGACAGTCATGTAAGTCCTGAACCCTGGGCAATGCCGGGCTATGATTCTCAGGTAATTATGGCTGCAGGTGCCTTTGTATCAGGCTCCTCCATAGAACTCAGCGCCGACGGACCGATAAAACCGCCATATGCGGTTTATTTTCAAGGTGGGCTTACATGGCCGCATGCGAAACTTGGAATTCTTAAATCGTTACAGAGCCTGATTGACTGTGGTTTTATTAAAATTTGGTAAATTATGTATACATTAAAAAAATATTGTGATAGAATAGATACTGTGTATGGTTTGTCCACAAACACAAAATATAGACCAAAAGGGCAGGATTTTGTATGAATAAAAATAATTGGGCTTGTTTTCTTTTAATACTGGCGGGCATTGTCATCGGTGGTTTTATCGGAAGTATTCTGCCAGTTGAATGGTTGAATTACGGCCAGTCCTTTGGTCTGACCTCACCGGTTATATTGGACCTGGGGATATTATGTATCACATTTGGATTATCCATTAAGATAACCGTGGCCAGTATTATAGGTATAGTTCTGGCAATTATTATTTATCGATTAATTTAACCGCGAAAAGATTTTTTAATATTCTTTTCCCGAAGTTACGCGAATTAGGAGAGAATTTGCTGTCGGGAAAGAGGTTGAATGAAATTAGTTAAGTATGAGAACAATGATAATGTCGCTATGAAGAATCTTCCATATGAGAAATTTATTTCCTATGGTGCGGAAACGCTTACGGATTCGGAACTGCTCGCCATTATTATCAGAACCGGAACACCGGAAATGAGTGCAAGAGAACTTGGAGAAGCAGTACTTAAGGCTGCCGGGAAATACGGCAACGGACTGCTTGGCTTATATCATATTCCTTTGCAGGAGCTGATGTGTGTAAAAGGCATCGGAAAGGTCAAAGCTATCAAAATTAAGACTCTTGCTGAACTGTGTACCAGAATGGCTCAGACAAAAGCTAAGGATAGCTTATCATTTAATGAACCCTGCTCTGTTGCCGACTATTATATGGAGCGATTCAGACATGAGAAGGTAGAACATATTATGCTTTTGCTTTTTGATTCGGGGCTGCACTTGATTGATGAGCAGATAATTTCGAAGGGAACCTCCAATGCTTCCCTTTTATCCCCCAAAGAGGTGTATATCAGCGCATTCCGGTCACAGGCATCATATATAATGCTGCTTCATAATCATCCCGGCGGCAACCCGCTTCCGAGCGACAATGATATAAAAATTACCGAAAGGGTTTCCGAGATTGGAAAAACAATAGATATTTTTTTACTGGATCATGTTATTATAGGCGATAACAGTTATTTCAGTTTCAAGGAAAGCAATTTAATTAAATAAGCTAATTACTAATTGATATATGAAAGGAGCAACTTACCTTGGCTAATTATGCATTTGGTATTGATTTGGGAACCAGTAATATAAAAATATACAACCGTGCTGATGACAGTGTGCTGGTGGAAAAGAATATGATTGCCATTGAAAACAAGAAAAATATGTTTGCATACGGCAATTCCGCTTTTGAAATGTATGAAAAGACACCAAGCAATATCAACATTACCTATCCTCTGAATAACGGAGTTATAGCTGATATTCAGAATATGGAAATGCTGATCAAATATTTTATGGTCGATCTGATGAAAGGAAATATACGCCCTGCCGATTATTATATTGCGGTTCCATGGGATGTAACAGAGGTTGAAAAACGTGCCTTTAAAGACCTGATCAAGGAATCCAATGTAAAGGCTAAAAGGGTAATGATAGTGGACAAGGCTGTGGCGGACGGACTCGGTCTTGGAATAGATGTCAAAAATTCGCAGGGGGTTTTGGTAGTAAATGTAGGATTTGACACTACCGAGATTTCCATACTTTCACTTGGGGGAATAGTACTGAGCAAGCTAATCAAGGCGGGCGGCAAGAAATTCGACGAGGCAATCAAAAGTGCAGTGCGCAAAGAATATAATCTTATAATCGGCGGAAAAACAGCAGAGAATGTCAAGATTGCACTGAATGAACTTTCACAGCAAAATACCGGCGCGGTAGTCTATGGCCGTGATATAGTGACAGGACTGCCTGTAGAACGTGAAATTCCCATATCTTTAGTGGATGAGTGTTTGACAGAACATTTTAATACGATCATTGATAATATCAAAGTAATTTTAGAGCGTACTCCTCCGGAGCTGGCAGCGGATATCTACAAACATGGAATCTATCTGACAGGCGGAGCTTCCCAGGTAAGCAAATTTGCACAGCTTATGAGCAAGGGTACGGGTCTTAAAGTAAATGTTTCAGAACATCCGGTAGAAAGCGTTGCCTTGGGACTTGGTAAGATAATTAATGATGTCAATTATAAATCAGTAGCTTATGCAATAGAAGGAATGAGTAAATGAGTCCAGTTTTACAGCGAAAAGGTGAAAGATTTACACTGCCAAGTAAATATCTCCTTTTTATTTTAACAATCCTTTGTACCGGTTTGGTGCTGCTCACTTTCAATACCACGATTTTCAGCGGACCTTTGAGTGCGATTGCCGGATACACGGTCGTTCCGTTTGAGGAGGGCATAAGTGCGGCGGGAAGCTTCCTGCGCAGCCGTTCGGAAGAGCTTGGACAAATCAGAGATCTGATAGCGGAAAACAAAGCATTAAATGAGCAGATAGCAGAACTTACAATAGAAAATACCAGACTTCAACAGGACAGATATGAACTCACAAATTTAAGGGAATTATATAAACTGGATTCACAGTATGACGAATATGAGAAAGTAGGAGCCAGAATTATTGCAAGGGATGCAGGCAACTGGTTTTATTCTTTTGTAATAAATAAGGGTTCAAATGACGGTCTTGCAATAGATATGAATGTTATGGCAGGAAGCGGACTTGTGGGACGCATTGTCGATGTGGGTCCCACCTGGGCAAAAGTCAAATCCATAATTGCCGATGATTCCAATGTCAGCGCTATGGTCTTATCCAGTTCCGATAATATGATTGTTTCCGGAGATTTGAAATTATATGCATCCGGAGTGATTTCTTTTGAGCAGTTAATAGACGGTGATGACGTTGTAGTCGAGGGCGATAAAATTGTAACCTCAAACATAAGCGACAAATATCTTCCGGGAATTTTAATCGGATATATCAGTACTATAAACAGGGATTCAAATAACCTTACAAAGTCGGGATACCTTACTCCCGCAGTTGATTTTGAACACTTAGAAGAAGTTTTGGTTATTTTACAGCTAAAACAGACCACCGGGGACTAAAATTATGAGACGCATACTTGTAACGGCACTTTTTATATTCGTATGTTTCTTACTACAGTGTACGGTTTTTCGTGCACTTGCTTTTGGTGGAATCGTTCCTAATCTGCTGATTGTTCTGACAGCCTCTTTCGGATTTATGAACGGAGAGAAAAGCGGTCTGCTTATCGGGTTTTTCGGCGGTCTGCTGATTGATATATTTTTTGGCTCGGTAATCGGTTTCTATGCGCTGCTTTATATGTATATAGGCTATGCCAACGGGAAGTTTAGCACCATCTTTTATCCGGAAGATATAAAGCTGCCGATTTCACTTATACTTTGCAGTGATTTCTTCTATGGATTCACCTGCTATGTTATTCTGTTTCTTTTGCGCGGAAGATTTGATTTCCGGTATTATATGATTCACATTATCCTGCCGGAAATTGTATACACGATAGTAGTTACACTGTTTTTATATCCCATAATTTTACGGACACACCGCAGCCTGGAACAATGGGAAAAAAGGAGTGAAAAGAAGTTTGTTTGAGAATGTGTGGGAACATCTTAAAGAAAATATATTCAATATGGTGACTTCCAGACTGATCATACTTTTAGTAACTTTATTAGGACTTGGAAGTTATCTGATATATACGATATTTCAGTTACAGATTGTCAATGGTGCGGAATATTCCAACAACTTCCGCCTTATGATCACTAAGGAAAGAACCATATCCTCAACCAGAGGCAATATATATGACAGAAACGGAAAGCTGCTGGCCTATAACGAGCTTGCATATTCGGTCACTATTGAGGATGTTTATGAATCCGGACGTAATAAAAATGCCAACTTGAATAATACCATATATAAACTTATTGAGATTGTTGAAAAAAACGGTGACCATATTATTAATGATTTTAATATTGTATTAGACAGCAGCAATAATTATAGGTTTAACCTGGAGGGAACTCAACTTTTAAGATTTCTGGCGGATGTTTACGGACGTATATATATAGACGACCTTAAGGAAAAAGAAAAAGATGCAACGCCTGATGACGTAATTAAATATTTATGCAGTACTTCCCGTTACGGCATCGGTGGATATGAAGACGAAGATGATAAGGACAGTTTTGTAGAAGGACTTGGCTATACCAAGGAAGAGGTCTTGAAGATTCTGACTATCCGTTATGCCATGAGTGCCAACAGCTATCAGAAATATATTGCAACAACAATTGCCAATAACGTATCCGAAGAAACCGTCGCGGTTGTAATGGAAAACTCAGATGTACTGGATGGAGTTTCAATAGCCGAGGGTACAATCCGCAAATATAACGACAGTATATATCTTGCGCAGATTTTAGGCTATACCGGAAAAGTTTCCAGCGATGAACTTAAAACCCTGCAGGAAGAAAATCAGGATTATGACTTAAATGATACCGTAGGGAAATCAGGTATTGAAGCATCTATGGAGACACAGCTTCAGGGAACCAAGGGCTCCGAAACCGTTTACGTGGACAACCTTGGAAAGGTAATTGAAACCAGTGACAGAGTTGATGCTGTTGCGGGTAATCATGTATATATAACAATTGATGCAGAGCTGCAGAAAGCTGCATACAACATCCTTGAAGCCAATATTGCCGGCATACTTATGGATAAAATCCAGAATATCAAGGAATACACTCCTCCGGAAAACGGGGGCAGCAATAATATTATCATTCCGATTTATGATGTTTATTATGCCTGTATTGCAAATAACATAATCAATACCGCACATTTTTCCTCAAAATATGCACAGGAGACAGAGGCTGCGGTAAATGAGGCCTATCTTGCAAAAAAAGCGCGTATTTTTGAAAAGCTGAGATCAGAACTCACAGATGAGCGCACTCCATATAATATGCTGACCAAGGAATACCAGGCATATGAGAGTTATATAATATCTATGCTCTACAGAAACAGTATCATTCCGGAAAACGGAGTTGATAAAAGTGACGAAACTTATATTGCATGGACCAAAGACGAGGTAATCAGCTTAAATGAATATCTTAATTATTGTATCTCCCGAAACTGGGTGGATGTATCACGATTGAATATAAAATCACAGTATTCGGATTCTCAGGAAATATACGATACGATTATAAATTATATTTTTAACGAATTGGATACCGATACCGATTTTGAGGATAGAATTTATCGATATATGATTAATAATGACGAATTGACCGGACGTCAGATTTGTTCGATTCTTATGGAACAGAATATAGTAGATGTGGATGATGATGAACTCCGCAGATTTGAAAACGGTTCACTTACTCCATATGCTTTTATGATGAACAGGATTGAAAATCTTGATATTACTCCGGCACAGCTTGCGCTTGACCCGTATTCCGGTTCTATCGTTATAACGGACATTAATACCGGTGATGTGCTTGCACTTGTATCATATCCAAGTTATGATAATAACAGAATGGCAAACGGTGTAGATGCCGATTATTTTGCAAGCCTGAGGAATGATTTGTCGCGTCCGCTGCTTAATTATGCAACACAGCAGAGAACAGCGCCGGGTTCCACATTCAAGATGGTCTCCGCAACTGCGGGTCTTATGGAAAATGCGATTTCTACTACCGATACAATTACCTGCGTAGGCACTTTTGATAAAATCAAGCCGGAACCCAGATGCTGGATAGCCTCAGGCGGCGGTGCGCATGGCTCACTTAATGTTGCGGGCGGAATACAGCATTCATGCAACTGGTTCTTTTACGAAGTAGGCTACAGGCTTGGTATTGTAGGTGATTCATATAACAGTGACGTAGGCTTAAATAAGCTGGCAAAATATGCGGATATGTATGGTCTGTCCGAAACTACCGGAGTCGAGATAGAAGAGTATGAGCCTGAAATCTCCGATACCGACTCGGTACGTTCCGCCATTGGTCAGGGTACAAACAACTATACTACTGTCGGACTTGCGCGATATGTTACAACTGTCGCAAACAGCGGAACATGCTATAATTTAACATTAATAGATAAGATTACGGACTATAACGGTGAAGAGCTTTTAGATAACCATGCACAGGTACGCAATCAGATTGATATGGAGGCCTCTAAATGGAATTCAATACACACCGGAATGCGCAGGGTTGTGGAAGGTAAAAGCTATTATGCTGATTTGGGAGTAGCCGTTGCCGGTAAAACAGGTACGGCACAGGAAAGCTCATCCAGACCCAATCATGCATTATTTGTCAGTTATGCACCTTATGAAAATCCTGAAATCTGCGTAGTTGTACGTGTGGCCAATGGCTATACATCGGACTATGCGGCTCAGATAGGCAGAGAAATCTATAAATATTATTACGGTCTTGCAGACGAAAGCGAAATCATTACCGGTACCGCGGGAACACTTGAAGGCGGTTCAATTAACGGGGATTAAAGATGGGGGAGATACTATGAAAAATCCGGTTATAATAAAAAGTTTCCATAACGGATTGTCTCTTTATTTGGATGAAGACATTGAATTTGACATGCTGCTTAAAGAGATTGAACTTAAATTCAGGGAATCTTCACATTTTTTCAAAGATGCCAAAATGGGGATATCCTTTGAGGGCAGAAAACTGACGGAAGATGAAGAACGGAAAATCGTTGATGTCATTACCGATAATTCGTCACTGAATATTGTATGTATTATCGGAAAAGATGAAGAATCCAACCAGAATTATATACGTGCCTTGGAGCAGCTTGCTTTCCATCATAATGAACTGGATAATGCAGGGCAGTTCTATAAAGGAACTTTAAAGGATGGACAGATTTTAGAGACAGAAAACAGTATAATAGTTCTTGGGGATGTATATCCCGGTTCCTGCATTATTTCCAAAAAAGATATAATTGTACTTGGAGGCTTGTATGGACAGGCCTATGCAGGCGGCAACGGTCTTGAAGGACATTTTGTAGTAGCGCTTGAAATGTCACCTAGCAAGCTAAAAATAGGTGAATTCAAATATAAAACTTCAGAGAAACAGAGCAGGTGGCCGATAAAACCTAAGGTTCAGCCCAAAATTGCTTATGTAAGTGACGGTCATGTTATTATGGAAGCCATTACCAAAGAATTACTGAATGATTTACCAATATAAAAGCGATTGATCATTCAGGGGACGATAAAGATTTCATATTATGGAGGATTAAGCATGAGTGAAGTAATTGTCGTCACATCAGGGAAAGGCGGAGTAGGAAAGACCACTACTTCAGCAAATGTTGGTACAGGTCTTGCAGCCATGGGCAAAAAAGTTCTATTAATTGACACCGATATCGGATTGCGTAATCTGGATGTGGTTATGGGACTGGAGAGCCGGATTGTATACAATCTGGTAGATGTTGTGGAAGGCAACTGCCGTATTAAGCAGGCACTTGTAAGGGACAAGCGTTATCCCACCTTATTTCTTCTACCGTCCGCACAGACCAGGGATAAGAGTGCAGTCAACCCCGCTCAAATGGTCAAAATGATATCCCATTTAAAGGATCAATTTGACTACATCATTCTGGACTGTCCCGCAGGAATAGAACAGGGATTTCAAAATGCAATTGCAGGTGCGGACAGGGCGTTAGTCGTGACTACCCCAGAGGTTTCATCCATTAGGGATGCAGACCGTATTATCGGACTTCTTGAAGCAAATGAAATACAGAAGATAGATCTTATAATAAACAGAATCCGCTTTGATATGATCAAAAGAGGAGATATGATGTCATCGGATGATGTTGTGGATATTCTCTCAATTCCACTTATAGGGCTGGTGCCGGATGATGAAAGTGTTGTTATTGCAACTAATCAGGGTGAACCAGTAGTGGGCAGTAGTACTCTTGCCGGTGAAGCATACCAGAATATCTGTTACAGAGTAAACGGAGAAGAGGTACCTTTTATTGACTTTGAAAAAGGAATTTCTTTCTGGACAAAGATATCCGGTATTTTCCATCGGAGTTAGGGGGTAGTGGAATTGTTAAAGAATATATTAAAAAGAAAAAGTTCCAAAGAAATAGCCAAAGACAGGCTTAAAATATTACTGATTTCCGACCGTGTAAACTGTTCACCCGAGATGATGGAAATGATAAAAAACGATATTGCCAAGGTGATATCCAAATATATGAAGATAGATACCAAAAGTATGGAGATTCAGATCACCAAAACAGGAAGTAAGGGAAGAGCGCTGAAAAATCCTACACTTTATGCCAACATTCCCATTCTGGATCTAAACAGTCTGAAGAACTAAAATAATTCAAGAAAAATACAGAAGGGAGAAACAATGATAAGGCAGTATCGCATCAGAGATTATGATTTTAAGCTGATTATGCTTGTTGTTGCACTTACGGTAATAGGTATACTTGCTATCGGAAGTGCTAAGGAATCTCTTCAGACACGTCAGCTTGCCGGTTTTGTATTTGGCTTTTTTCTCATGATTGTGATATCATTGTTCGATTATTCGGTTATACTTAAATTTTACTGGATATTGTATGCATTAAATATTGTTCTTCTTATTCTGGTTGCCGAGATTGGTGTAGATGCCGGCGGAGCGCAGCGCTGGCTCAACATCTTCAGTATACAGTTCCAACCGTCGGAGACTGCTAAAATACTTTTGATATTATTTTTTGCACAGTTTATTATGAATCATCAGAGTAAAATGGGTGATTTGCGTTTTATTATCATATGTATTGCCTTATTTGCATATCCTCTTTATTTGATATATAAACAGCCGGATATGTCCACCAGTATAATGATAGCAGTAATATTTTGTGTTATGATGTTTGTTGGGGGCTTAAGCTGGAAATATATAGTAACAACACTTGCAATCGGGATTCCGGCATTTATAATTGCATTAACGCTGGTTCTCCAGCCCGATCAAACACTTATTAAACCTTTTCAGCAAAACAGGATCCTTGCATGGCTGCATCCCGAAGAATATGCCAATGCTGAGGCTTATCAGCAGCTCAATTCCGAGATGGCCATAGGCTCCGGACAATTATATGGCAAAGGATATAAAACCAACGAAATCAGCTCAGTAAAAAACGGAAATTTTATTTCCGAACCGGAAACCGACTTTATTTTTGCGGTTATCGGAGAAGAATTTGGATTTGTTGGCGGGTGTAGTGTAATTGTTATATTGATTTTAATTTCATTTGAATGTATTATGGTAGCAAGGAGGTCTAAAGATCTGGCAGGAACTATTATAGCGGCAGGGGTAGCCGCGCTTGTCGGATTTCAGGGGATACTTAATATTGCTGTCGCTACCGGTGCCAGTCCTAATACGGGTATACCGCTTCCGTTTGTAAGTTACGGACTTACATCTTTAGTGAGTTCCTATATCGGAATAGGATTTGTATTAAACGTACGTCTGCAGTGCAAAAAGTAGACATACAGATGCGACAAACGGCTAATAATATTATGCAGAGGGGTTAAAAATATGAATATTGCGCTGATTGCACATGATGCAAAGAAGAAACTTATGCAGAATTTCTGTATAGCTTATCGGGGTATTTTAAGCAAAAATGATTTATTTGCAACAGGAACAACCGGAAGATTGATAGAAGAGGTAACCAATCTGTCTATCCATAAATATCTTGCCGGACATCTTGGAGGTGAACAGCAGATTGGTGCTCAGATTGAACACAATCAGATTGATTTATGTATATTCTTAAGGGATCCGTTAAATCCGAAATCACATGAACCGGATATAAATAATGTTATGCGCCTGTGTGATATGCATAATATTCCGCTTGCAACCAATCTTGCATCTGCGGAACTTCTGATTAAATCATTGGACAGAGGAGATTTAGAGTGGCGTGAGATGTACAAATAATATAAATGTGCTTAAATCATATAGAAGAAAAACTCTATCGCTGTTTATGATGATTGTCACCATGTCTTTGACGGGCTGCGGTTCGGCTGCTTATAGTATGCCATATGACAGCAATTATCAGGTTAGCAGTTTTAAACTTGTGCAAACGGACGATATGCAGACTGCCAGAACATTTGCATCTGATTTGTGCGTGGTTGACAAAGATATTCCTAATTCAGAGGTTGAACTTACGGATATCAGTGCGGCTGCTCTATTTGATCTTAACAGCGGGAATACTTTATATGCCAAAAATGCAAACAAACAGGTACATCCAGCCAGCATAACCAAAGTTATGACCGCGCTTGTGGCTATGAAATATGCTTCCTCGGATCAAGTGCTTACAGCCTCGGACAATGTAATAATTACCGAGCCCGGTGCACAGCTTTGCGGCTTAAAGCCCGGAGATAGTATGACGTTGGATCAGGCATTGCATATTTTACTCATACATTCCGCCAATGATGTGGCAGTAATGATTGCCGAAGGCGTAGGCGGTACAATAGATGGTTTTGTAGAGATGATGAACGAAGAAGCGGTCTCACTTGGTGCAACCAATTGTAATTTTGTTAATCCAAACGGACTTACTGAGGAAGGTCATTATGTTACTGCTTATGATCTGTACTTGATTTTCGAGGAAGCGCTGAAATATGATCTGTTTAATCAAATAATTCAGATGACCTCTTACAGTACTACTTTTAAAGCCAAAGACGGAACCGATAAAACATTGGATTTGAAAACACTAAATCTGTTTCTGAGGGGAGATTACACGGCTCCTGATAATATTAACGTAATAGGGGGCAAGACCGGAACTACAAATGCAGCCGGCCACTGCCTGATATTGCTTTCAAGAAGTAGCAGCGGAAATCCATATATATCTGTAATAATGAACAGTGCATCAACAGAAGATTTATATCTTAAAATGACTGATTTGCTTAAAGCTGCTAAATAATAATATAAATTACTTTTATGGTTGTTTTTTTGTATATTATAACTTATAATATATGCATGATTATTTTACTTTAGGAGGGTTTACAATGGTTCAATTAATCGTAGGCAGGGAAGGCAAAGGCAAGACAAAACAGTTATTGGATAAAGTAAATACGGAAGTAAAAACTATTGCAGGTAATGTCGTATACCTTGACAAAAGCACAAAACATATGTTCGAATTGAATAATAAGATTCGATTAATTAATGTAGCCGATTATATGATTAATAATAGTGATGAGTTTGTTGGTTTTATCTGCGGTATTATTTCACAGGATCATGACCTGCAACAGATGTACTTTGACAGCTTCTTGAAAATTTCCTGTCTGGTAGGACAGAGTATTGAAAATGTAATCGATAAGTTAGAAGCAATCAGCAAAGAATTCAACGTTGACTTTGTCCTCAGCGTTTCTCTGGATGAACATGAGCTTCCTGAAAATGCAAAGAGCAAAGTAATCGTTTCATTATAAAAGTTATCTACATAATATTAAACAAATTCCATAAAACCTCGGAAAATCCGGGGTTTTTGTTATTATTGATAACAGAAAGCTTACTAAACTTCTTTCTATTGTATTTGGAGGAACACTCACTTTGGCAGCTAACAGAAATAATACAAATAACCGAAATAGAATTGCAAAATACCGACATCCACTCAATCTCAATATCGGTGTTATTATTTTTGCTGTCATTTTTATTTACATTATCATCTGTGTATTTATGTACTTTTCCACCGATCAGATAGTCGGATATGAGGTAAAAGAAGGTGCGCTTTCTTCAAATAACATATATAAAGGAATAGCAATACGTAAAGAGAAAATTATCACCTGTAATAATGCAGGTTATACCAACTATTATGCCCGTGAAGGTGAACGTATTGCAGTGGGAAATCTGGTATATACAATAGATGAAACCGGAAGATTATCCGATTATATAAAGCCAAGCGAAACCGGTGAAAATTCCCTTTCTGACAAGGATCTCTCTGAATTAAAAACAGAGATAGAAGCATTTTCCAACGGATTTGGCCGTTCAAATTTTTCGGAAATATACAATTTTAAATATAATGTTCAGGGTACGGTTATCAAACTTGCGAATTACAATGTTTTGGAAAATGCCAATGCATTGAATTCCTCAACCAATACTGCGTTGATAGATTATTATTACGCAAACGACAGCGGAATAGTTATATATTCCATTGACGATTATGAAAATCTCACCCTTCAGGATATGACCATGGAATATTTTGATCAGAGTAATTATACCAGAAACTATCTGATCAATAATGAACTGGTAGCTGCCGGAGATCCGGTCTACAAACTGTCGACTGACGAAGACTGGTCTATTGTGATCCCGGTTGATGCGGAACTTGCGGAAGAATTAGTGGAAAAGGAATATGTTGAAGTCAGGTTCTTAAAAAATCAATATACCTCCTGGGGGGCAGTGGAGGCCTTTACCAATGAGGCAGGAGATACTTTTGTTTCACTCACTTTTACCAATTCGATGATAACATTCTGCACAGAGCGTTTTATAGACATAGAGCTTCTCCTGGAGGATGAAACAGGCCTTAAGATACCTAATTCCGCAATTGTAGAAAAGGAATTTTTCATTGTACCGAAAGAATATGTAACAAAAGGTGGTAACAGTGGCAAGTACGGCGTATTGCTTGAGACTTATGATGAAGAAGGCAATACTACCACTAATTTTGTAGAAACGACTATTTACGAGGAAACCGACAAGGAATATTATCTTGATGATACGGTGCTTAGGAGCGGTAATTACCTGATTAAACCAGAATCATCCGAGAAATATGCAGTCAGCAGGGTTGGCTCCTTAATAGGCGTATATAATATCAATAAGGGCTATGCCGATTTCAAGCAGATTATCATACTTTATCAGAATGATGAGTATTCGATTGTAAAATCCAATACAATGTATGGGTTAAATGTATATGACTACATTGTTCTTGATGCATCTACTGTTGATGATAATGATTTTGTGTATGAATAAAAAAGTTGGCTAAGGCGGGGGACGGATTGTGTAATAGTGATTTTTTTTGCTTATGAGGAGGCACTATGGGTATTCAAGAGAATATAAAGTATGTCGAGGAAAGAATCAAAGCATCCTGCGATAAATGCGGCAGGAATCCTGAGGATGTCACCCTAATCGCAGTTAGTAAGACTAAGCCTGTTTCGATGTTACAGGAAGCATATGATTACGGCTGTAGGGATTTTGGGGAGAATAAGGTGCAGGAGCTTGTTGATAAATACGAGCAGATGCCTAAGGATATAAGATGGCATATGATAGGGCATCTTCAGCGAAATAAAGTTAAATATATCGTTGATAAGGTTTATCTTATACATAGCGTGGATTCGCTGCGGCTTGCCGAGGAAATCAGCAAGGAGGCCGGAAAGAAGGGCGTCGGCGTATCCATTCTGGTGGAAGTTAATGTGGCAGGAGAGGAATCCAAGTTTGGAACTACATCTGAGGAAGCGTATAAACTGGTTGAAGAAATCGCACAACTTCCCAATATTATTATAAAAGGACTTATGACTATAGCACCATATGTAGAAAATTCAGAAGAAAACAAACAATATTTTGAAAAATTACGTCAAATATATGTTGACATAGTTGACAAAAACATTGATAATGTTTATATGGAAGAGCTTTCTATGGGTATGACAGGAGATTATGAAGTTGCCATCACACAGGGAGCTACTTATGTCAGAGTTGGAACAGGTATATTCGGTGAGCGTTCTTATACCGAATAGGATGGAGGTTTATTATGAGCGTTATGGACAAGTTTTTGAATGCAATGAAAATAAATGATGAGGACGATGACGGTTTCTATGATGATGATTATTATGATGAGCCGGATCCGGTAAAAAAATCAACACCTGCAAGAGAAGATAATGCAGCCGAAGAAGAACGTCCGGTTAAGAAACCTGTACCAAAGGTAACCCCAATGCGTCAGATGAGAAAGATGTCAGATTCAGGTATGGAGGTTTGTGTTATAAGGCCGACTACCGTGGAAGATGCAAGAGAGATTACCGAGACTTTGCTTGCCAACCGTACGGTTGTTCTGAATCTTGAAGGATTGGATGTGGAGATTGCACAGAGAATTATAGATTTTACATCGGGTTCCTGTTTTGCAATCAGCGGAAATCTTCAGAAGATATCTCATTACATATTTATTATTACTCCGGCAAGCGTAGATATTTCCGGTGATTTTCAGGAGATTTTATCGGGATCGTTTGATGTACCAATCAATAAAGGGCTCTAATCAATTTAACATGAAATTACAAGAACAAATTCTTGGAGCGCAAGCTCACCGGCTTGCGCTTTTTATAATATAAATAAAAGATATATCACTTTTTACTTAAGGGAGAGCTTATGGCGAACAGACTGACTATCAACTATGAAAAAAAGCCCTGCTATGATATTGTATTTGCATCCGATTACAGCGGTTTGCTGGAGGAGTTGCAGGATTTTAATATAAACGAAAGACGTGTTGCAATTATTGCAGACTCCAATACAGCATCGCTTTACGGTGAAGAAATCAAGTCTCTCTTAGACGGAAATTGTAAAAAAGTCATTTTGCACAGTTTTCCTGCAGGAGAAGAGAATAAGACCTTAGATACGGTAAAAAATATTTATAAGACTCTTATTGAAGAAAAATATGACCGAAAAGATTTGCTGCTTGCATTAGGAGGCGGAGTAGTAGGCGACATTACAGGTTATGCAGCTTCTACCTATCTGCGAGGTATTGATTTTATACAGCTTCCGACTACACTGCTTGCACAGGTGGACAGCGGTATAGGCGGTAAAACAGGTGTGGATTTTGACGGATATAAGAATATGGTGGGCGCATTTTATATGCCCAAACTTGTATATATGAATATCGGTGCCCTCAAAACATTGGACGAACGTCAGTTCTTTTCGGGGTTTGCGGAAGTTATGAAACATGGACTTATTAAGGATGCCTCCTTTTATGAATGGCTTTTGGAAAATATGTATGAGATACAGGACAGAGATCCCGATATCCTGGAAGAAATGGTAATGCAAAGCTGCAATATCAAAAAACTGGTTGTGGAAAAAGATCCGAAGGAACTGGGAGACAGAGCATTACTTAATTTCGGACACACTATCGGTCATGCAATAGAAAAAGCCAAAAACTTTGAAATGCTTCATGGAGAATGTGTTGCTCTCGGAGCGGTGGCAGCCGCTTTTATATCCTGGAAACACAACTGGCTTTCAATGGATGAATATTATGAAATCCGTGATATGTTTGTACCCTTCAATCTGCCAATCAGCATAGATGATATTAATCCCGAGGAGATTGTTACATTGACAAAATCAGACAAAAAAATGGCTGCAGGACAGATTAAGTTTGTACTTCTTAAAAAAATCGGAAAAGCAGTGATTGATATGAATGTGACGGATGAAGATATATTGAATGCAGTAAATGAAATTTATTTTAGTGAAGAAGATGAAAAGGCATAAAATATAATGAGTAAACTTAGGAATTCTACAAAAGAAAAACTTAAAAAATTTGGAGTTTTATCGCTGGATGCTATAGCAATGGCTGTTTTGATCTTTATAGACCAGTATACCAAAAATATGGCAGTAGTGCGTCTAAAGAATCAGCCGGCTTTTAGCATTATAAACGGTGTATTGGAGTTTAATTATCTGGAAAATACCGGGGCCGCTTTTGGAATGCTGCAGAATCAACGTATTTTTTTTATATTTGTAGAAGTGATAGTTCTTACCGTAATTGCTTACATTCTTTATAAAACCCCTAATCGAAAGAAGTATAAACTTATGCATATACTTCTGACACTCATAGCGGCAGGTGCCATAGGCAATATGATTGACAGGGTCAGACTGAATTATGTGGTAGATTTTATCTATATTGCGTTAATAAATTTCCCTATTTTCAATATGGCGGATATATATGTAACTGTGGCTACAGCTGTATTGATTTTGGCACTTTTATTTTATTATAAAGAAACGGACTTGAATTTTATCGGATTTAATCAGAAGAAATTAAGAGAAATAAAGTAGTCGGTGGGAGATAGGACAGACAGATATGGAACAGTTTAGTTATCGTATCGGCCTCGATGATGAGGATGAGAGGATTGATAAGTGGATAAGTAATACTTTACAGGATCTGTCGCGGTCTTATATTCAGAAACTGATTAAAGACGATTTGGTTTTTGTTAACGGAAAACCGCAGAAGGCAAGTTATAGGGTCAAAGTGGATGATGAGATAGCTTTTGAGATTCCGGATGCGGCAGCTCCCGATATTCCTGCCGAAGATATTACGCTTTCAATTCTTTATGAGGATACGGATATACTTATAGTAGATAAGCCTAAGGGAATGGTCGTACATCCTGCTCCCGGTCACTATAGCGGTACGTTGGTGAACGCTGTTATGTTTCACTGTAAGGAGCAGCTTTCAGGTATAAACGGTGTAATGAGACCGGGAATCGTGCATCGAATTGATAAGGATACCACGGGTTCAATTATCATATGCAAGAATGACATTGCACATAATTTAGTGGCTGCACAGCTAAAAGAACATTCTATTACCCGAAAATATCATGCAATAGTATATGGAAGATTTGATACAGAAGAGGGGCGTATAGACGCACCCATCGGCAGGGATCCGAAAGAACGCAAAAAAATGGCTGTAAATCTACAGAATGGAAAAACAGCTGTTACTTATTATAAGGTGCTAAAAGAATTCAAGGAATACAGTTATATAGAATGTCAACTTGAAACCGGGCGTACACATCAGATACGTGTGCATATGGCATCAATCGGGCATCCTGTACTTGGAGATACCGTCTACAGCAATCGAAAATCCAAGTATAATTTACAGGGTCAGACTTTACATGCTATGACTATAGGCCTGATACATCCATCGACCGGAGAATATCTTGAAATATCTGCGCCATTACCGGAATATTTTGAACATTTGCTGAATATTCTTGAATAATTCTTATATCGAATATATTAATTGATTTCTTAGTGTTAAATATTTATAATAAGATTATAAGAAAGGGTGGTGTTGTTTATGAATACAATTATTACCATAGGCAGACAGTTTGGTTCTGCAGGACATGAAATAGGAGAGAAGTTAGCTAACCATTTTGGTATTAAATATTATGATAAGGAACTGCTTACAAGGGCGGCCAAGGAAAGCGGTTTCTGTGAGGAAATGATGCAGGGTCATGATGAGAGACCTACCAGCTCTTTTCTTTATAATCTTGTTATGGATACATATTCTTTCGGCTATAATTCGGCGTCTTTTGTGGATATGCCCATCAGCCACAAGGTATTTCTGGCACAGTTTGATACAATCAAGAAGATTGCCGACGAAGGTCCCTGTGTTATAGTCGGAAGATGCGCAGATTATGCTTTAAGCGAATATCCTAACTGTTTAAGTGTTTTTATCCATTCCGACGAAAAAAGCAAAATAAAGCATATTATGAAAAAATACAGTGACATTACGACAGAACAGAAGGCTAAAGAGCTTATGATAAAGAAGGATAAGCAGCGCCAAAGCTATTATAACTATTATTCGTCAAAAAAATGGGGACGTTCCGATACTTATGATCTTTCCGTAAACAGCGGAATTCTGGGAGAGGACGGTACCGTAAAACTTCTTATACAGTTTATTGAGGATTTTGAGGCTAAAGGCGGCAAATAGATTAAAAAGAAACATTAAAACCGAATAATTTAACTAATTAAATGAATCCCAACAGTTTAAACATGCTGGGATTCATTTTTTAAATCACTTATTATTGTGATTCTCTCGAGGTACCGCCTGCATACATATAGAAAGTAATAATATATAAACCTGCAATACCTACTAAAGCATAGATAATTCTGGAAAGCCATGACATATTACCAAAAATAAAGGCTACAAGGTCAAAACTGAAGAAACCGATCAGTCCCCAGTTAATTGCACCGATAATGGCAATAGTCAGGGCAAGACAATCCAATCCTTTATTATTCATAATCATTCCCCTCTCCATAAGAATCTAAAGAAACCAAATAAAACAGTTTCAATCAATATGACAAAAACTATAATGTTCCTGCCATCACATATTATTATATCTTATAAAAGGGTGTATATACTGGAAAAATTAGTGGTATAAACGAAATACGCCGAATACTTTTCCAAGAATCTGGCAATCATCCACAATAATAGGATCCATATAGTCGTTTTCAGGCTGAAGTCTAATGTGTCCGTTTTCTTTATAAAAAGTTTTGACAGTAGCCGAATCGTCTATAAGAGCAACAACGGTATCGCCGTTATTTGCAGTATTGCAGCTGTTTACAAAAATCTGGTCACCGCTGTAAATTCCTGCATTTATCATTGAATCACCTTTTACTTTTAACACAAAAGATTCTCCTGACGGAACCATATCAGCCGGAACAGGGAAGTAGTTTTCAATGTTTTCCTCTGCAAGAATAGGCTCGCCTGCGGCAACACGTCCGACAACCGGAAGCGAAACCATTTCTGTACGTACCATTTGAAAGTTATCGTCACAAATTTCGATTGCACGCGGTTTGGTAGGGTCACGTCTTATATATCCGTTTTTTTCCAATGTCTCAAGATGAGAGTGAACCGAAGAAGTGGATTTAAGCGAAACAGCCTCGCAAATCTCACGAACAGCCGGCGGATATCCCTTATTTAAAATTTCATCCTTAATATAATCAAGAATTTCCTGTTGTTTCTTTGTAATTTTACCGTATCCCATATTATCCTCCTTTATTCTTTGCTTAAATAGATTGTAAAAAATACCATAATTATTACAATTTCGTTTAATTATAAAATAATCATAACACAAGTTATCACAAAAAGCAACCATATGTTCAGAATATTTGTTCGATTTTTTTGTAAAAAAGTATTGACATCCGAAAATATGTTCGATATAATTCCAATATAAAGAACAAATGTTCGCAACATTTGTTCGGTTTAATTATTAGAATAGGCAAAATAATCAAACTAAATTATTGAAGTATAAAGGAGAAATGATTATGAGTAATTACAGAAGCGAAAGAAGAATAAACAGAAACAAAATCAGAAGACAGAAAGAACTGCGCAAGAACTTTCTTTTAACAATTATGGCTGTCTGCCTGGCAATTACGTTTTCATTCAGTATGAACAGTTTCTTATCCAATGCAAAAGGCGAAAGTGAACAGATTTCATATAAATATTATAAAAGCATTACGATTTCAAACGGGGATTCCCTCTGGTCGATTGCCAATGAATATATGGATGATGAACATTATAGTTCAGCTAATGATTATATTAAGGAAGTAAAACATCTTAATTCGCTGAAATCCGATTATATCAGTTATGGCGAGAGTATTATTGTTCCTTATTATTCGTATGAGCTGCGTTAAAACTCAAGAAATAAAGCATTATTGGAGATTTTGTTATGAGTTTTAGCTGCATAGAACTATGCGCAAAATCCGTGTTTAACGAATAGTTATCTGGTTTTTCCAAGAACACGTTTTATTACTGGAAACGATAACTAATTCGTTAAACACGGAAATTTAATGAATTAGTTAGCTACCTTTTTTCACGATAATCCTCTGAACTGTTATATTTTGTAACATAATTATTATAACCGTTATTTGTATTTTTTCTATTAAACTGTTTTTGTGATGATTGGCCTGTCAGATATTTATATGAATTATTGAAATCCCTGACTGAATTTATATTATTGGTTCTTTCTTTATTTTTCTTTATTTTGGTATAAATATATGCATATACAATTACAAGAAAAATTGCAATTAAAATAATCATACCGCTCATATAATATTTCCTGCCTTAAATCTCACTTGAATCCAACATAATTGTAAACGGACCGTCATTTATTAATGAAACCTTCATATCGGCCCCAAATTCTCCATGTGCTACATTGGGAACCGTTTCTTTACATTTTTCAATAATATATTCATATAGTTCATTAGCCATATCCGGACTGCCGGCATTTATGAATGACGGCCGATTTCCGTGTCTGCAGTCAGCATATAATGTAAATTGTGAAATAATTAACAGCTCGCCGTTTACGGACGTTAGATTTAAGTTAGTTTTACCTGCATCATCCTGAAAAATGCGCAGATTTAACAGTTTCCGAACCATTTTATCCGCAATTTCATAATTATCGTCCTGATTGACTCCAACGAATACTAAAAAACCTTTACCAATATTCCCGATAATCTCTGAATCAACCGTTACAGCAGCCTTTGACACACGTTGAACTAAAAATTTCACCTGTTATTCAATCCTTTTCAACCGTTTTTTTATCTTTTACCTTTTTCTCCGGAATCTTACGTTTCTTTTTGACCGGTACATATTCCCTAAACGTATTATCATCATCAATGGATCCAACCATTAAATATGGCTGCGTTTCCGTCGGCAGATCCTTATTTGCAAGCATTCTGTTGACAAGTGCTTTAAAGCCCGCGTAAAGCACCGCAAAAATAGGAACGCCCACAAACATACCAAGAATTCCGAATATTCCACCAAAAACCGTTATTGCAAAGATAACCCAGAATCCTGATAAACCGGTGGAATCTCCGAGTATCTTCGGTCCCAGTATATTTCCGTCAAACTGCTGAATTATCATTATCAAAATAATGAAATACAGGCACTGTATCGGATTTACCATAAGTATCAGCAATGCACAGGGAATTCCGCCAAGCCATGGTCCAAAAAACGGAATAATATTAGTTACGCCGATAATTACGCTTACCAGAATTGCATAAGGGGTTCCTATTATACTGGTACAGACGAAGCAGATTATACCGATAATTACTGAATCTATAATCTTACCGCTGATAAATCCGCCAAACGTACTATGGATAAATCTGAAATTAGCTATGATCTGATTGGCCGTCGGTACGTCAAAGAACGCATAGGCTGTTTTCTTAGCCTGCCCTGCAAAAGTTTCCTTGCTCCCCAATATATAAATGGAAATTATAAAACCAATAATTAAATTCCACATTGCCCTGAAGAAACCGATGACGCTTAAAGAAAGGGTTCTGATAAGGTCATTGATCCTAGGCAGCACGTTGCTGTTTAAAAAGTTCGTAAGCATAGTAGAATATTTAGTAACAAGTTCGTTTACAACACTTTCCAAATCAGGATTATTCTCCAGCAGACCTGTAACCCAGTTTGTAAGATTGTTTACATAAGTCGGAAACTGGAATATAATACTCTGAACACTTCTGATAAGCTCCGGAATTATCATTCCGAAAAATTCGTACAGAATAATCATAATAAAGACCATAGTTACCAGAATGGAAAGCATACGTATTCTCTTTTTGCTTTTCTTATCCATAGGAATTTTAGCCTTTATGTAGATAGGCTTTATAATCTTACGCTCTACCATATTCAATATCGGAGTTATCAGATACGCAAGAATAAGTCCGTCTATAATAGGCATTGAAATTGTTATAAGTGAGTGAACCACGTTAGAAAGGCTGTCACTGTGAAAAAGGACATAATAAAATAATATCCCTCCAATTATAACTAAAAGAGCCGTTAATCCCCAGTATATATATTTTTTATTCAAATGAAATTTCATAAAGATATAGCTCCTGACTTATTTTATGAGTTGAAGATTTATATTGTTTATTATATTAGAAAATACTGATATTTGCAATTATCTAATTAATAATTATCTAAACTGATAAAAATGATACAAAAAATTATTTAAAAAAATATTGATTATTTGTATAATAATATAAGATATGTTACTGATGGATGCATTATTGCAGGAATGTAAATGTAAAGGACACAATATGAAACTTCAGCAGGTAATGAGCCTTACAAGGCGGGCAATAGACGATTATCATATGATTGAGGATGGAGACAGCATTGCAATTGGGATTTCAGGCGGAAAAGACAGTCTGACACTGCTCTACGCCCTGCATGGTCTGCAGCGTTTTTATCCTAGCAAATTTACATTACAGGCTATTACGGTTGACCTGGGTTTTGATAATCTTAATCTGGATGAAATCACTAAGCTTTGCGAAAACCTGGAAGTTCCTTATAAAATTGTTAAAACCGATATCGGTAAAATAATATTTGATGACCGCAAGGAAAGCAATCCCTGTTCGCTGTGCGCGAAAATGCGCAAAGGTGCATTAAACACTGCAATTAAAGAACTGGGCTGTAATAAGGTTGCTTATGCACACCACAAAGATGATGTCGTGGAAACCATGATGCTGTCATTGATTTATGAAGGCAGATTCCATACTTTCAGTCCGGTTACTTACCTTGACCGTATGGACCTCACGGTGATCAGGCCGCTTATTTATATGCGGGAAGCCGATGTTATCGGGTTCGTACATAAATACGATGTTCCGGTTGTAAAAAGCCCCTGCCCTGCCGACGGATATACTAAGCGTGAATATGCCAAAACACTTTTAAATGATATTAACAGAGAAACTCCGGGAGTAAAAGAACGTATGTTCACTGCCATTCAAAGTCAATTAGATCGTTGGAAGTTATAGGAGCATAAAACTATGGAAAATAAAAAGAACGACAATTATCATGATCAACAAAACATTCAGAATATACAGAAAATGCGTGATGTATTGGATACTCTTCCAAGCTTTTGCAAACAGTTTTTCAGGGGCATAACCGAGTATACATCCACCAGGACACGCTTAGCTTATGCCTATGATATACGGGTGTTTTTCGAATACCTGCATGATCGTAATCCCCATTGTGCCAAGATGGAAATCACCGAATACCCCATCTCTATACTTGAGCAGATTACAAGGGAAGATATTGAAGAATATCTTGAATTTTTATCCTATTATGAAAAGGACGGACAGGTATATACCAATGATGAGCGTGGTAAAAAGCGTAAATTATCGGCTTTAAGAAGCTTTTATAATTACTATTTCCAGACAGAACTCATTAAAAACAATCCGGCGGTTCTGGTGCCTCTTCCCAAGCTGCATGATAAGGAAATTATAAGGCTGGATGCCGATGAGGTTGCAATTTTGTTGGATCAGGTAGAGGACGGAACCAATTTGACCAAGGCACAAAAGCGTTATCACAATGCTACGAAAACAAGGGATATAGCCTTACTTACTCTTTTACTGGGAACAGGTATACGTGTCTCCGAATGTGTAGGTCTGGATTTGGGAGATGTTGATTTTAAGAATAACGGAATCAAGATACGCCGTAAAGGCGGTTATGAAGCAATTGTTTACTTTGGTGATGAGGTTGAAGATGCACTGCGGGACTATATGGAGGAAAGACATCATATTATTCCCCAATCCGGACATGAGAATGCCTTTTTCCTGTCTATGCAGAATAGGCGTATTTCCGTTCGTGCAGTAGAAAACATGGTTAAAAAGTACTCTTCCACCGTCACAAGCCTGAAAAAAATCACTCCGCATAAGCTGCGAAGCACCTACGGTACCTCTCTATACCGCGAAACCGGCGATATTTACCTTGTTGCCGACGTTCTTGGACACAAGGACGTCAATACTACCAAAAAGCATTATGCGGCACTTGAGGACGAAAGAAGGCGTTCTGCAGCCAATAAGGTAAAATTGCGCGAAAAGAAAGATAATTAAAACAAAGACTCTTTATCTATCATAACGCCGTCTCTCCATATTCTCTCAAGATCATAAAATATGCGGTTTTCTTTATCAAAAATATGCACTATTATGTCATTAAAATCCATAAGAATCCAATTGGCATTCTGGTAGCCCTCTATATGTTTCTCCGGATATCCTGCTTTTCCAAGCACCTCCGACACATTATCGGTCATAGTCTGTATCTGGTTCTTGTTGCTGCCGTTGGCTATTATAAAGTAATCGGCAATCGTAGATATTTCGCTGATGTCAATTACCTGAATATCTTCCGCTTTTTTATCCTCTAATGCTTCTATTGCAAGTTTTGCAAGTTCTTTTGAAGTCATATTATTATTTCCTTTCATCGATTTGCTTATTAATTATTACACGTGTTATACAATTTCATTATTTATAAATGGTTTTAGATATTTAAATTTTTATAATAATCATACGTTTTCTTTGTCATCGGATCGATTTGCCCGTCAGATGATGTAAGATAAACCAAAGTATCCTCCAGTATTTTTAATAGGGTTTTGTCCAAATCCTGATATGCCATAGCGCGTATCTGTTTTAAATTGGGTGCGTGTTTTCTGCCCGGCTCAATATAATCGGCAATATATAGTATTTTCTCCAGTTTACTCATATTAGGACGGCCTGTTGTATGGTATTTTATTGCATTTAAAATATCTTCATCATTAATGCCGTATTTATCATTGGCCAAAACAGCCCCAACCTTAGCATGCAGCAACGCTGAGGGGTTATTCATTTCCACCTCGGAAATATTGAGAGAATGTTTTTCGCATATTGCAATCAGCTTATTATCTGAAATGCACTTGGCACAGTCATGAAGCATACCGCCAATCAAAGCGGAATTAGTATCAGAGTTATGTACCATTGCCAGATTGGCAGCCGTATAAGCTACAGACAGCGTATGTTCATACCGTTTGTGATTCAGCTCTTTTTCCATAGCTTTGCGTAATTTTTTTAATTTTGCAGTTATCATGCAGGTCTGGTTCCTTTCATTATAATTACGTGTGCTATTTTATACAATTCTAATTAACATTTAAGTATATCGCTTTTATACAACGCATTTTCAACTATATAGTCATAAACAGCTTCAGGCACCATATAACGGATTGATGCCCCTTCTCTGACCAGCTTACGTATATTAGATGATGATATTTCGATATTTTCAGCCTGTAAAAGATAGATATCCGCATTAAACTCATCTTTCAACAGTTTGATCTGTTTATTCATATCACGTGTTGTTTTATTGTCGCGAACCGCCGCAAGTATTGTGCAGCTTGCAAATATCCTCTCCGGCTCTCTCCAGTCTGCAATTGTCCATAAACTGTCCGCTCCAAGAATAAAGTAATATTCGTTATCCGGATTCTGGCTCTTAAGGCTCTCCATGGTCTCATAAGTATAGGTATTGCCCTCTTTATCGATTTCCATAGTTGAAAGTGTAAAAAACGGATTGTCCTCAATAGCTAAAGATACCATTTTAGCCCTTATGGACGATGGAAGCAGCTCGCTTGCATCTTTCATATAATTAAGAGCACAGGGCATGAACAGCACCTCATCAAGAGCGAACTGCTCTCTCGCCTTTTCCGCTATAATAAGATGTCCTATATGAATTGGATTAAAGCTTCCGCCCATTATTCCTACTTTTTTCAATGTTTATATACGCTCCAACTATACCATTTAATAATAATTGTTATTTATATAAATTATTCATTATATTTTATCCAGATTAATCTTAGGATTCTTCTTATCCGGTTTATAAAGCACAATCTTTTTGCCAATTACCTGAACAACCTGGGAATGGGTTCTTTCCGCTATTATTTCCGCAATTTCATTCGGGTCGTCGGCACAATTCTTTAATACTGCTATCTTAAGCAATTCCCTAGTATTAAAAGCCTCATTTATAGCCTCCGTAAATTCCGGAGTAAGACTGGCTTTTCCTATCTGAAAAACCGGATTAAGATTGCTTGCCAGACCCTTTAAATATGCACGCTGTTTACTTGTCATTATTTAACCCCTTCGTTATCAATATTTAGATAATTTTTATTTAATATAAATTTTTATTATTTTTTATAACATTTTTGATTAACCAAAACTATAACAATCGTTATTTATAATAATCAAATGACAGCCCATACATCCTTACGGTACTGCCCTCTTCTATTCCAAGCTCTTCAAGCTGCTTTAATATCCCGTTATCTTTAAGGAACTTCTGAAAGAACTGGAAGCCCTTTTCGGACTCTAAATTAGTATATGAAAGCATTTTCTCAATACGTGGACCTTCTACCACATATTCATCATTTTCCTCATCATATATGACCGTATACGGTTCATTAGTAACACTAAAATGCTCCTGAGGAATATATTCCGGTTCAAAGATAACCGGTTCGCTGTCTAAGCCGTCAAGCTTGTTTCTAAGTGCATAAATAAGCTCTCTTACACCTTGCCCGGTAACTGCAGAAATAGGATATACAGGTATGCCTTTAGGTTCAAATTCAGCCTTAATGCGTTCTATTGGATCATCATCTGTATAAATAACATCTGTTTTGTTTGCCGCTATAATCTGTGGTCTGGATGCTATTTCCGCGTTATATGCCTCTAATTCCTTATTTATGGCATATATGTCTTCAATCGGGTCTCTACCCTCGGTAGAAGCCGCATCTACAATATGAAGAATCACCTTGGTACGCTCAATATGCCGCAAAAACTCGTGTCCAAGGCCTACCCCCTCGGATGCCCCCTCTATCAATCCCGGAATATCCGCTATTACAAAACCATTGGCATCTTCCAAATCCACCACGCCCAGATTAGGACTCAATGTAGTAAAATGATAGTTGGCAATCTTGGGATTGGCATTGGTTACCCTTGATAAAAAGGTGGATTTACCCACATTAGGAAAACCGACAAGTCCAACATCGGCAATGACCTTAAGTTCAAGTATAAGCTCAAGCTCCATTGCAGGCTGTCCGGGCTGCGCATACTTAGGGGCCTGCATCTTGCTGGTGGCATAGTGCTGGTTACCGCTTCCGCCTCTTCCGCCTTTCAATAACATCAGTTTTTTATTGTCGCCGGACATATCGGCTATGACCTTGCCGCTTTCAGCTTCTTTTATGACTGTTCCCTCAGGTACCTTAATAAATATATCCTCGCCGTTTTTGCCCGCACAATTTCGTTTTCCGCCTTCTGCACCATTTCCTGCACAGTATTTGCGAATATGACGGAAATCCGTCAAAGTATTTAGGCCTTCATCGACAACAAAATACACGCTTCCGCCATTACCGCCGTCTCCGCCGTCAGGCCCCCCGTTTGGAACATATTTTTCCCGTCTGAAAGAAACGTGACCGTCTCCGCCTTTTCCGCTTTTTACATATATTTTTGCACGATCTGCAAACATTTCAATAACCATGCCTTTCTAGAAAAAAAGGCTCCAAACAAAATGTTTGAAGCCCGATTCATTCGCATTATTTTTCTACAGGATATACGGAAGCCTGCTTTTTATCTCTTCCTTTTCTTTCGAATCTAAGTACACCGTCAACCAATGCGAATAAAGTATCATCTCCGCCTCTTCCCACGTTTACACCGGGATGAATCTTGGTTCCACGCTGTCTGTATAAGATATTTCCTGCTTTTACGAATTGTCCGTCAGCTCTTTTTGCACCTAATCTCTTGGATTCGGAATCTCTACCGTTCTTGGTAGAACCAACTCCCTTCTTATGTGCAAAAAATT
>JAFLTH010000031.1 GCA_022510525.1 Lachnospiraceae bacterium
AAGATACGGTGTATGAATGGGGAAGCGCTACAAAGACAATTGTCTGGGTAAGTGTAATGCAATTATGGGAGCGGGGAGATATTGATCTTGAGACGGATATCAGAGAATATCTTCCGGATGGTTTTCTCCATAATCTTAAGTTTGATGACCCTATCACAATGTTAAACCTTATGAATCATAATGCAGGATGGTGCGAAAATGTGTGGGCGTATCAAACAAGCGATGAGAATAAAGTGATGTCTTTGGGAGAAGTACTCTCGACGACCGAGCCCGCACAGATTTATCGTCCCGGAGAAGTCTTTTCATACAGTAACTACGGTGCTGCTTTGGCAGGATACATTGTCGAATGTATATCGGGGCAGCCATTTTATGAATATGTTCATGAGAATATCTTTGAACCGTTGGGAATGGAACACACTTCTATATGCCCGGCACATGATGATAATCCCTGGGTGTATTCGAAAAGACAGGAGCTTGTCAGCTATGCCAATACCGGTAACGACTGGAAATCTGTCGGTCCGCAGCTTGCATATATCATGCCCTATCCGGCAGGAGCTGCTACCGGTACTATAAGCGATATGGCAAAATACGCACAAAGCTTTGTGCGAGACGATTGTCCGTTGTTTGAGAATAAAGAAACGAGAGATTTTCTTTTTACTCCTTCATCCACACTCGGAGATACGGATATTGGAGTTAGTTATCATGGTTTATGGTCCAATTTCTATGGTGATACGCAAGTATTATATCATGATGGAGCTACAAACGCAGGTACTGCAGATTTGCTTTTTGATACTGAAACCGGGGTTGGAGCGGTGGTTCTTATGAGTGGTATGGGGCTTCCAACTTCTGAAATACCGAAAATTGTATTCGGAGATATGCCTGATACTTATCCTGCTAATATTGAAAAAACCGATAGCGCAGGCAGCGATATATCCGGACTCTATATTGGCACACGTTCAATGAGGCATGGTCCCTTGAAGTTTGTTTCAGTTTTGGGGCTATTGCCTGTTGTTTCTTCAGGCGATGGGGAGTATGATATAGCAGGTATAGTACAAATCAAGAGTATATCGGGAGATATATTATGGTTCACACAGGATGGGCTGGGTTTGATGGGAATAAGCTATCAGCTTGAAGATGGTACAAGAGTTCTTAGTCTCGGTCCACAGAGCTATGTGCAAGAACCTGCCGTGATCGTAAATCTTGCATTACTTGTCTTTTATATTGTATGTACAGTCGTCGGGGTGATTTCGCTTGTTGTAAAGCTCATCCTTCTTATTGCCAGGAAATATAAAAGCTATACAGGTTCAAAATTTATCACCATAGCACAGATTGCAAAGATTGTGTCCATAGCGGTAATCGTATTTTGGATGTCGGTCTTTACCGATCAATACGGGCTTACCAAGACACAGGGAATCATAGGTTGTATCATTCAGATGATATGCTTGGTGACATATCCGGCAGCCGCAGGAATATCCTGCAAAGCACTTTTTTACAAGAGTGAAAAGAAAAAACGAAAGGTTCGGTATATAATAAATATCCTTGCAAATACCATTTGTGCTTTTGCAATGATTTCGCTTGAATTGATACGGTTCTGGAATGTATAATGCTACTATGGAAAAACTAGGACGATATATCAAACCTTTTACATGGTACATAATTTTAACGATGGGAATTAAGCTGTTTGGAACGATTCTGGAACTGTTGATTCCATATTTCATGGAAATCATCTTGGACGATGTGGTTCCAACCGGCAAACTGACACCGATTATTTTGTATGGCGGACTTATGTTATTATGTGCGGCAGGCTGCCTTACCGCCAATGTGGGAGCAAATCGTATGTCGGCAATCAGTTCCGGCAAAATCACCCGCAAGCTGCGCTATGATTTATTTGAAAAGCTGGAACACCTATCCGCCAGACAGATGGACCAGCTGACCGTGCCTTCTGCGGAATCCAGACTTACCAGTGATACATATAACATAAACCAGCTGCTGGCACGTATGCAGCGTCTGGGTATCCGGGCTCCTATCCTGCTGCTTGGCGGTGTATTTATGATGCTCAGTATGGACCCGGTACTGTCTCTGGTACTGGTTTTTATGCTGCCTTTTATCGGCATTATTGTATATACGGTAACTAAGAAAAGCGTTCCTCTATATAAGGAAACTCAGAGTGTACTTGACCGCGTAGTGCGTGTACTCCAGGAAAATATCACCGGAGTGCGCGTAATCAAGGCGCTTAGTAAAACAGACTATGAAAAGAAGCGCTTTAATGACGTCAATGATGAACTTACCCGCATTGACCAGAAAGCCGGGATGATCACTGCAATAACCAACCCTTCCACTTCTTTGATTCTAAATCTCGGTCTGACTCTGGTGGTTCTGGTCGGCGCATTTCGCGTCAATTCCGGAAACACCCGGAGCGGTGTCATAATTGCCTTTCTACAGTATTTTGTTATGATACTGAATGCCATGCTTGGTATTACCAAAATATTTATAGTATGGTCCAAAGGAGAGGCCAGCGCCCATAGAGTGGCGGATGTGCTGGCTATGCCTGAGGACCTTGTACGGATGGATATACAAAGCACAGATAGCGTAATCACTAATACAGAACCCATAGATATAATAAGCTCAACTGAACACAAAACCGATATCATTGGTTTACATAACACCCCTGCACCACATATCGAATTCCGTGATGTTACCTTCTCCTACACCGGTATCGGTGCCAACTTAGACCATCTTAACTTTAAACTTATGCGCGGGGAAAGCCTTGGAATCCTGGGCGAAATCGGTTCCGGTAAATCTACCGTTCTGAATCTGCTTTTACGTTTTTATGACCCGCAGGATGGCGCAGTGTTGATTGATGGCCGGGATATACGCTCCTTTACTCATGAAGAACTCCGCTCCAAATTTGGCGTTGTCTTTCAGAACGATTTTGTCATGGAGGGAACAATTGAAGATAATATCAGTTTTTTCAGACCTATTGACGAAACTGATATCGCCGCAGCATCAGAAGACGCACAGGCTGCAGAATTTATCAAAGCCGGGAGTGACGGCATGAAAGCAGCTGTCGTGGTACGCGGCAACAACCTTTCCGGCGGACAGAAGCAAAGACTACTGATTTCCCGTGCCCTTGCATCACGTCCGGAAATTCTTCTTTTGGATGATGCTTCCTCTGCTCTGGATTATCGCACCGATGCCCTTCTTCGCAAAGCATTACATAAAAACTACAGCAACACCACAACTATTCTTGTAGCACAAAGAATCAGTTCCATCCGTGGCTGTACACACATTCTGGTACTTTCCGATGGTAAGACTGTGGGCTCTGGCACACATGAAGAATTGATGAAATCTTGTGAAGAATATCGTATTATCGCGCAATCACAAATGGGCGATGGAAAGGAGTTTGCATAATGACAAAAGAAACTAAACATTCTAAAAGCAGACTTCTTTTACGCCTGTGGCAGTATCTGGGCAGGAACCGCCTGCTTCTGGTGCTGGCTCTGATTCTGTCCGTTTTCGGCAGTCTGTTCTCCCTCTATGGTCCGAAGCTTTCCGGACAGGCCATAAATGCCATTGCCTTAGGATATGGACAAGTGGATTTTCACACGGTTTATTCATGTGTAATCCTAATGGCAGTCTTTTACCTGCTTTCCGCGGTCCTTACATACCTGCTCAATGCCGTTATGATCCGCCTTTCCAAGATAATAACCAAACAGATGCGGCATGATATTTTTGAAAATATGTCCAAACTCCCCGTCAGTTTTTATGATAAATACCAGACCGGAAATATCATCAGTATTGTCACCTACGATGTTGATACCGTGAATCAGTCTCTGTCCTCTGACCTTCTGCAGATATTGCAGAGTATTGTCACTGTGGCGGTTTCATTCATTATGATGATTTCCATTGCACCTAAGCTGGTAATAATCTTCGTATTCACCGTTCCTGCAACAGCCCTCTTTACCAGATGGCTGGCTAACCGTGTGCGCCCTATGTTCCGTATTCGCAGCGCTAAGCTTGGTGAACTCAACGGATTCGTAGAAGAAATGATTTCCGGACAGAAAACCATACGTGCTTACGGCAGAGAAGATGCCGTACTGGAAAAATTTGAAGAAAAGAATAAGGTCGCAATAGATGCATATACAACGGCGGAAGCCAACGGCACCGTTACCGGACCTGCTGTTACCTGTATTAATAATATCTCTCTTACTCTGGTCTGTGTGTTTGGCGCACTTTTGTTCCTTCGCGGGGATATAATGCTTGGAGACCTTTCCAGTTTCGTGCAGTATTCCCGTAAGTTTTCCGGTCCCATAAACGAAGTCGCAAATATCATAGCCGAACTGCAGAGCGCATTTGCGGCTGCGGAGCGCGTATTTGACCTGATTGATGCCGAACCTGAGAAGGCTGATTCAGAAGATGCCCTAACCCTGACTGATGTGAAAGGACAAGTATCTCTTGAACATGTGGATTTTTCCTATGTTCCGGATAAACCCATCATCAGGGATTTCAGTATGGTGGCCAAACCCGGTTCCCTTACCGCTATCGTAGGTCCCACGGGAGCAGGTAAAACCACTATCATCAATTTGCTGATGCGATTCTATGACGTAGATAGCGGCATTATACTTGTGGATGGTCAGGATATTCGGGGAGTTACAAGAGATTCTCTAAGACGTACTTATACTATGGTACTTCAGGATACATGGCTCTTCCATGGTACTATTTTTGAAAATATTGCTTACGGCAAGCCCGGAGCCACTATGGATGACGTAGTAAAAGCCGCTAAGGCCGCGAAAATACACTCCTATATTTCCCGCCTGCCGGAAGGATACAACACCATCCTTTCCGACAACGGCACAAGTATTTCCAAAGGACAGAAACAGCTGCTCACAATCGCAAGAGCTATGCTTTTGGATGCCCATATGCTGATTCTGGATGAAGCTACCTCCAACGTGGATACACGAACCGAACAGCAGATTCAGGCTGCGATGCGTGAGCTTATGAAAGAAAAGACCTGCTTCGTCATAGCCCATCGTCTCTCCACCATACGCTCCGCAAACCACATTCTGGTCATGCGTGATGGTCAGGTAGTGGAACAGGGTACCCATGACAGTCTGATGGATGCCGGCGGCTTCTACCATGAACTGTATCAGGCACAGTTTGAGACGGTTTAGCGTTAACTAGTTTTTCAGCAATAAATGTATCTTATTCAACAGAATTTCCTCGTCAATAGGCTTGATCACATAATCCTTTGCACCGCCTGCCACAGCTTTTATTACATAATCCCTATCATTGTTTGATGTAAGGAAAATAACAGGAATATCCTCTAAGTGTTCCATTTCATTAATCTGCTCCAACATTTCATATCCGTTAATCTCCGGCATATCAATGTCCAGAATGATCAGGTCAGGTTTTCTATCCTTGTCTTTTAAAAACTGAAGCGCCCTCGCTCCGGTTACAAATGCGTGCAACTCATATTTTTTGCCTAACACCTTCTCAAGCATTTTCAATACAATGCTGCTGTCATCAACTGCAACGATTTTGCTTTTCCCAAAACCCATTTCTTTTTCCTCCATTATTCTTTTAATAACACTGCTCTAATATGTATTCTACTTACATTCTCTTACGTATCCGTAAAATATTCTGTCCATCTTTATATTCATAGGTGACTTCATCCATACTTTTCTTTACTAAATAGATTCCCAGGCCGCCCACAGCCCGCTCTTCCGCTGACAATGTTACATCCGGATCAGCTTTCGCCAACGGATCATAGGGATGCCCGTTATCGATAAATGTTATTATAACGGACAGAGGCTCCTCTATTACCTCCACCCGCACAGTAGCAAGCCCTTTATCAGGATTGTAAGCATAATGAGCAATATTGCTGAACAATTCATCAATTGCAATATCAATCTGTGCCTGTGCTTTCATAGGGCATCCATACTGCTCCAACTGTTCATCCACAAAAGCGGTTACAGCCGGTATACTATCAATTGATGCATCAATTGTCAATTCCTTCATAGTAACCCTCCCCAAGAATCATTCCACATGAAGAATGTCTAAAAATCCTGTAACCTCAAACACTTCATGTATCGTCTCATTTACATGACGAATCACCATTTCTCCGTTTCCCTGATTTTTTAATGTCTTCTGTGCAAGCAGCAATACTCTCAGTCCCGCAGAAGAAACATATTCCAATCCTGAAAAATCCAGAATCAGCTTCTCTACTTTATCCAGAATTCCATTAAGCTCTGTTTCAAGCTGAGGTGCCGTTGTTGTATCAAGACGCCCTGTAAGAGCAACCGTTATTTCATTTCCGTTTTCCTTCGTCTCTATTGTCATATCTCTTCTCCTTTGGCAAATTATATATATTTTGAAAATTTAATTAATTAATTCTTACTGCCAGCATTGTAATATCATCAAATTGCGGCGCATTTCCTACAAAATCCTCAATTTCTTTACGAACTCTGATGCAGCAGTCCTCCGGATACATCCTTTCTGCATGCTGCAATGCATGGAGCATACGCCCTGTTCCAAACATTTCATTCTGTGCATTCGTAGCTTCAACCACACCGTCTGTATATACAAAAAGCAAATCGCCTTTGCCTAACTGCATCTCATATTCAGTATAACTCACATCTTCCATTCCCGCAAGCACCAGACCATGTTTGTCCTTTATCAGCTCAAATTTTGCACCCATATGCCTAAGTACAGGATATTCGTGGCCTGCATTGACTGCCGTCAATTTCCCTGTAGATATCTCCAGGATTCCAAGCCACACCGACACAAACATCTGTGCCTCATTATTCTCACAGAGCTGGTTATTGACATTTTCCAGTACCTCCCTGGGAGAAATGCCGGTCTGTGCCGTATTTTTCAAAAGGAGTTTAGCAGTAACCATAAACAATGCTGCCGGAATTCCTTTTCCTGAGACATCGGCAATAACAAGAGCCAGATGGTCCTCATCTATCATAAAGAAATCGTAAAAGTCTCCCCCTACCTCCTTAGCCGGATCCATAGTGGCATAAATCTCAAACTCATGCCGTTCCGGAAATGCCGGAAATACATTTGGCAGCATAGAAGTCTGAATCAATGTGGCCGCATTCAGCTCTGTCTTTATACGTTCACCCTCTTTGGTTATCTCTTCCTGTTTCTGAAGCAGACCATGGGTACGCTTTGAAAGCGTTTCACTTATCAAATATCCCATAACCAGAAGAATTGAGCGAGGGAAACAGTAGAAATTGAAAGACCTGATCAGAATATTCTTTCCCTCCGCTGCCATCTGCTTTAAGTAAGCCGCTCGCTCCGCAACGGTTCCCAAAGTCGCATTGCCCAGCATCATATTGGAATCCCATACACCGACATACAGGCCTATATAGTGGGAAACTATCATACATACTATGATTCCGCAGAGCGTATGTCTGGTAAAGCGTTGATTATAAAAGTGACAGGACAATATCAATGGGCAAGACCAAGCCAGCAGCGCGTGCATTGTGAGTACCGAGGCCAGACCACTAATACCCAGCAAAAAGCTGCCCATAATAATATATTTCAAATACTCGGGCTTACCCTTCCAATAACGCACCAACGGTGTAGGCAGCAAAAAGAATAGAATACTAACCGGCATTATACCGTTCATAAGCCTTTTTTCTACTATGAAAAAGCCTACGATATTCAATATCCACATTACAACGGCAGTAACCGCTGCACCCCTCATACAGTACGCTGTGTACCGGTTTGCCTCCTGTTCATTCTCCGTAAATACGTGATTATAGGTTTCCATCTAATTTTATCTCCAAAAGTATTGTGTTTAAATTGCATTTCCCGAAAACTGTGTCATATACAGTTCGTAATATTTCCCCTGCTTTGCCAGCAGTTCTTCATGGTTTCCGGTCTCAATGATCCTTCCTTTTTCCATAACAACAATAAAATCGGCATCCTGAATGGTTGAAAGCCTATGTGCAATGATCAGACTCGTCCTGTTCTCCATAAGCTTCACCATTGCATCCTGGATACGCTTTTCAGTACGGGTATCCACGCTCGAAGTTGCCTCATCCAGTATCAAAATCTTAGGCTGTGCCAGAAATGCCCTTGCAATGGATAACAGCTGCCTTTGACCCTGAGAAAGATTATATCCTTCTCCCGATAGCATGGTATCATATCCGTCTTTAAGCCGCAATATCATATCATTACAGTTACTCATTTTAGCCGCCTGCACCATCTCACTGTCAGTTGCATCCTGCTTGGAATACTTCAGATTATGCTTAACCGTATCCGCAAAAAGTACTGTATCCTGCAGCACGATTGCAGTATTTTCACGCAGATTCCGGCAGTCAATATCTTTGATATTCACACCGTCAATGAGAATCTCTCCGCTGTCAACGTCATAAAAGCGCATCAGAAGATTGACCACTGTAGTCTTTCCGCTTCCGGTAGCGCCCACCAATGCAATCTTATGTCCGGCACGCACTTCCAGATTAAAATTATGGAGCACCTGCTGCCCCGGAACATAAGAAAAGTTTACGTTCTCAAAAGTGATAACTCCCTTTGCATTATCCATATTTTTATCACCGGACTTATCTTCCCTGGGCTGGTCAATTATCGCAAACACTCGTTCCGCACCCGCGATTGCAGTCTGTATCTGTCCGTAAATCTGCGCAATCTCGTCAATCGGACGCCCAAACTGTTTGGCATATACAATAAAAGCAGAGATGATTCCAATGGAAATCACACCGTTTACCGCAAAATATCCTCCAAAGGCCGCAATAATGACAAAGCCGATGTTATTGATGACATTCATTACCGGTCCCATAGAACCTCCCAGAATCTCCGCAAAAATTCCGGCTCTGGTCAATTCATCGGCAGTTTTGTTAAACTCTTCTATTACAGCCTCATCTCTTTCATATGCCACCACGGTCTTATATCCTGTCACCATCTCCTCAACCGTTCCGTTAAGCTCGCCAAGCAGCACCTGACGTTTACGGTAAAAGGTTCTCATCGCTTTTGACAGAAATTTTGTAGCTGCCAGAGTAAGTATTACGGTAGTACAGGACAGGAGGGCAAGCGGCGGACATAAATAAATCATCATTGCAACAGTTCCTATAACTGTAAGTACGCCGGAAAACAGAGAACTAAGCGATTGTGAAACCGTATTCGAAATATTTTCCACATCATTTGTCATGCGGCTCATAATGTCGCCGTGGGAATGAGTGTCTATATATTTGACCGGAAGATTCACCACACAATCAAACAAGTCCTCACGCATCTTTCTTACCACACGCTGACTCAGGATTGCACTGTTTCTGCTCTGCAAAAAAGTGCCCAGACTCTGAATTGCATATACTATAAGCATAGATGCCAATATTCCGGGCAGTTGTCCAAATTCCAGCCGGGATATGCTGTCTATGGCATCACTCTGCAATCTGGGTGCATATACCGAAGCTATTACCACAACACAAACCACTGCAAGTAAAAAAGCCACAACTTTACCTTCGCTGGCAAAATATCCCACTAGACGAAGCAGGGTTTTTTTACCTTCCTTGGGTTTCTCTACCTGTCTGTTGCGGGGGCCGCGCATTCCCGGAACTTTGTAATTACTCATGGACTGTTCTTTATTTTCTGCCATTTTATGCCTCTCTTCCGAATATAGGTCTACTTCCTTATTCAAACAATAAATTACATATGTTATTTAACTGCAACATTTGTGTTAGTGCTCTATTGTCTTAATTGGGAATCATAGATATCACGATATATTACACTGCTTTCCATCAATTGCTCATGACTTCCGCAGGCTGCAAGCCGCCCGTTTTCAATTACAGCGATTCTATCCGCATCCTTAACCGACGCAATTCTCTGCGCTATTATTATTTTGGTCATTCCGGCATACTCTCTATGTAGAGCTTCATACAGTTTGGCCTCTGTCTTTAAATCCAGTGCGCTGGTGGTATCGTCAAAAATAAGGATTTCCGCATTCTTTAAAACCGCCCTGCCAATCGCCACTCTCTGCTTCTGCCCTCCGGAAAGACTGTGTCCTCCCTGCGTTACCAGAGTATCCAATCCTTCCGTCTTACTGTCTATAAATTCCAGCGCCTGCGCAACCCCTGCCGCATGTCTTATCTGTTCATCATCCGCGGTCTCATCTCCCCAGGCAATATTCTCTCGTATAGAAGTACTGAAAATTTCACTCTTCTGCAAGGCCACGGCAACTTTTCCACGCAGCTTGCTTAAAGTATAATCCTTAACATTCACATCATCCACCAAAACCTCGCCGCCGGTCACGTCATAGAATCTTGGGATCAGGCTTACCAGACTTGACTTACCGCAGCCGGTGGCTCCAAGAATGCCGAAGGTTTCTCCGGAATTAATCGTCAGATTAAAGTCGTTTATCACCTTTTTCCCGCCCATTCCGGGATATGAAAATGATACATTCCGAAACTCTACTTTGCCCTTAACCGCAGTCTCTCCTGCAAAGTCTCCGTCCGAAATCGACGGTTCACACTCAAGCACCTCTTTGATACGCTTTCCGGAGGCAACTCCGCGGGAAACCATCTGGAAAATCATTGTCATACGCATAACCGCGTTTAAAATCTGAGATATATATGTGATAGCTGCCATTACGTCACCGGGTGTAACACTTCCTTCTCCTACCTGTATCGCACCAACTCTGATAATGGCAACCACAGAAACATTCAATATAATATTCATAATCGGCGTCATATAGGAAAACAACAAAAGCACTTTAAGCTGCGTCCCAACCAGTTCGCCGTTGGCACCGCCGAATCGTTCCTTTTCATGCTCCTCTTTTACATATGCCTTGACTACTCTGGTACCGGACACATTCTCCTGCATAACATTATTAAGCTTATCCAGCTTATCCTGCAAAACGGTGAACATAGGATTGGCTCTGGAAATAAAAAAGATTACGCATATAACAATAAGAGGCAGCGCACATGCAACCACCACTCCAAAACTAAGGTCAAGCGTAAGCATACACAAAATACCGCCCGCAAACAGCAAAAAAGTCCGCACAAATCCCCTGATGCACTGTGATACAAGGTTCTGTACCTGTGTAATATCATTAGTCACCCTGGTAATTAATGAGCCTGTGGAAAAACGGTCTGTCTGCTCAAAGGAAAAGGACATAACCTTGCGGAAGGCGTCTTTTCGTATATCATTTCCATAATTCTGACTGCAGAGATTGGCAAATACGCCTGACATTACTCCGCAGAAACAGCCAAATAGCACGAGTCCTATCATCCTAAGTCCCGTACCGATAACCAGACTCATATCTCCTACACCGCCATGGGAGAGCCCCAAAACTCCTTCATCCACAATTATAGCCATCAATCTTGGCTGCAACAGATCCATACTCACCTCACCCAGCATAAAAAGAGGTGCCAATATAAATGATATCCAGTATTTTTTTAAATATTTTAGCATTTCCCCGCATCCTATAAACACAAACATAACTATTTAAGGGGTAAATCCTCAGCTTACGGATTTACCCCATATTAATCATAAAGCAAACTATTCTCCTTCATATCCAACCATTAAGCCGCCTTTTTCCGCATAAAAGCTGCATAAAGCAGTACATTCGGTAATACGTACATCAGCCTCAGGATAAACTCTGTGCACCACATCCGAAAGTTCAGAGGCTATTTGCGGATTGAAACAGTGGGCAAGTCGAAGCTTGCCTCCATTATATCCATGTTTTTGCATTTCTTCAAATATGAAAGCAACCGACTGAGAATCACCCCTGCATTTATGCAATGACTGTAAAGTCCCTTGCGAATTGGCTTTTCCTACAATCCGAACGCCCATAAGGCCGGCAATTCTGGCTGCTGCAGGACTTACACGATTGTTTCTGGCTAAATTTTCCAACTTTTTTAACGAGAATAAAGTATGGGTCGTTTTACAGTACTCCGTAATAACCTTAACCATTTCCTTAAAAGTCATCTCGCTATTTATGACTTCTTCCATTTTTTCTATAATAAGCTCTAATTCCGGTCCGGCAGACAGTGAATCCACAATAAAAACTTTAGCATCCTTATGCGCCGCTTCATAGTCTACTTTTGCCTTCATAGCCGCAGCAAAGCTACCGGAAAGTCCACTGGTAATAGTTACGGCCAATATAATATCTGCATCTCCAAACGCTTCTATCCAGTCTAAAACATTTGGGCAATAAGTCCCGGACTTTCCCCTATATTCCTGAAGATAAGACAACATCTCTGCAATATCCGTTCCTTTTACATCGACATATTCTCTTTCAGCAGTCGCAATCTTTAACGGAACACTGACAAAGTCTACGCCTTCTCTTTCATACACGTTAGCAGATGAGTCTGCAACAATTCTACACTTCATGCTGTCTTACCTCGATTAAGCTTCCTTTGAATTAGGGTTAAAAACCGCACATACTGCTATTATATAAAGTTTGTCAAACCGTGTCAACGGCCTTTTTCTTAATATGGTTACCAATGATTTCAGAGACATCATTAATAGTGATAAAAGCGCTTGCATCGATATCATTGATCAATTTTTTCAACTCATATACTTCCAGCCTGTTCAACACGCAGTAAAGAACAACCTTCTTTCCGCTTATTAAACCTTCACCTTCCAATATGGTTACGGTACGTCCCATACGTTGGTATATCATATCCGCAATTTCTTTACCGTCATTTGTAATGATCATGGCAGCTTTGGCCTGATTCATACCGCTTTCTATGAAGTCCAGCACTTTTGAAGTGATATAATATGTAAGCAAGCTGTACATTGCCCTGTCAAATCCAAACAGACGCCCTGCTATGGTATAGATTATAATATTAAAAAACAATACCGTTCTTCCAACCGGCAAGTCAAACTTCCGGTTAAGAAGAATCGCCACCGTTTCCGTCCCATCCAAACAGCCTCCGAAAGAAATCACTATTCCTACACCGATTCCAAGCAGCATACCTCCAAAGCAGACAGCAAGAAGATATTCCTCCGTCATATTTGTCATCGGGGCAAATATTTCCAAAGCGCCTGAAAATACCAACATTGAAAAACCGGCTTTCATAAGAAACTTACTTCCCATTACTCTAAGTCCGATGATCAAAAACGGTATATTCAGTATAAGCGTAAGCATACTCAAACGAATACCTGTCAGATTATTTACTATAATACTGACTCCTACAACTCCTCCATCAAGGATGGTACAGGGTACCAGGAACTCTTCAATTGCAACAGCGGCTATCACAGCCCCCAGTGTCAGCATTAGATATTCCCATAAATACTTAACTATTTTCATCTCTTCCCTCCATCGACTGCACCATATCAAGAATCAACTCATGGGTTGGTGTAGGTACGCCAAGGCGGCGTCCTGCTTCCACAACTGCCCCATTTATCACTGACACTTCTGTTTTTCGCCCCGCTTTTAAATCTGCATAAACGCTGGTATATCCGCCGGGAGCATTTCTTAAGTGTTTATTTATTCTCTCAATCTGCTCATCTACCGCAAATGGATATCCCTCTGCTGTAGCTACAACACATATCTCTTTTATCAACTTCTGTGCGATATTCCATGCTGAACTGTTTTCTACCACATAACCCTGCGGCATCTGAAGAATACCGGACAGTACGCTGGATGAAGCATTGATCATCAGTTTATTCCATATCATTCCCCTTACCTGTTCACTCAGTTTACAGGGAAAACCACAGGCCTGAAAAGTTTCCGCCACAGGGGCAAAAGACTCTCCGGAACCCGATACTGCTCCCAGTGCCGTATCTCCCAAACCACTGTGACATACCGAAGTCTCATCCAGCTTATAGCTTCCCTGATTGGTAGTCCCGATGATCACTCTCTCTTTTGGAGCATACTGCATAAGCAGTTTTTCATGACCTGCTCCGTTTTGCAGAGTCATTAAGAAAGTATTTGACCCTATCAGATGCTTTACGGACTCAAGTGCTGCCTTGGAATCTCCGGCTTTGACAAAAAGAAGTACCAAATCAGCCTCATTCAGCTTGTCAGGCTGTGCGGTAGCATCGGGATGATATATTTCTTCCCTTCCGTCCGTCTCTCTGATGCGGACTCCGTCTTTTTGAATCTTTTTCATCCGGTCAGCATTCCTGCCCACCAAAGTCACATCATTTTTCTGCGACAGATACCCTCCAAATAAGAGTCCCATCGCACCGGGACCAACCAATACTATCCTCATAGGTCATATCGCACCTTTCCTTTACATAGTCTTTATATATTCCACACAGAGCATCGTGATGTCATCAAACTGCGGCGCTTCACCTACAAAATTATCAATATCCGCCTTTACCACAGCTAAAAGTTCAGCCGGCGGCAATGTAGTATTTTTTGCCAGAATATCACCCAGCCTTTCCATACCGTAAAGCTCATTATCCTTATTCGTTGCCTCCGTCACGCCATCCGTATACTGGAAAATCCTATCTCCCGGTGAAAGCTGTATAATACCTCCCTCATACTGCATACCCTCCATACCGGCGAGCACGAAACCCGGTTTTAGTTTATATGGCTCATATGCAGCTCCTGCCTTTGCAATAAAAGGCACTTCATGTCCTGCATTGACAAAGCGCAGTTCCCCGGTCGCAAGATTGAGAACCCCCTCAAATGCCGTAATAAACAGCCCTTTATCATTAGATTCGCAAAGTATGTCGTTCACCTCGCCAAACACCTCTCCAAGATCACGCCCGGAAGTCGTATGGTCTTTAATAAGAGTCTTACCAATTACCATAAAAAGTGCGGCAGGCACACCTTTGCCTGACACATCCGCCATAACAATAGCAAGATGTCTTTCATCCACCATAAAGAAATCATAGAAATCACCGCCCACTTCTCTGGCAGGATTCATTGTGGCATAGATATCAAACTCGGGTCTTTCCGGAAAAGCCGGAAATATACTTGGCAGCATATCCGCCTGTATCTGCGTTGCAACATCCAGCTCCGTAGCTATACGCTGACGCTCTTCACTGTTTCTAATCTGTCTTTTTAACAGATCTCTTGTTCTTTCCGCCAGAGTTGTGCATACAAAAGAAAGGCCAAACAGAACAAGTGTTCGTGGAAATGCAAAGAAAATAGTCGCATCAATAAGCAGTTGCTTCGTAACAACACGGGGTCCCGAATAATAAGGGGCATCCAACAAGGCCATATCCCATTCGCCGAAGTACATTCCCATATAAACAGAAACCGGAAGCAGCAGCATCGATTCCACAAGGGCGATTCTGGTCAGTTTTCTGGAATAATAGTGGCAGCTCAGTATAATCGGTATCGACCATATCAGCATACTATGCTTGGGCAGTGCACAGGCCAATGCAAAAACACCAATCACACTGCATAACAGGCCCACATACTTGACCCATGAAGGCTCACCATCAGTTACCTTACAGATCAACATCGGGATTAACAAAACAAAAACAAATATCGACATTCCGGTATTCATAACACCTGACGGAATCGGAAAAAGACCAATAATATTCAAAAACCAAAGCAACGCCCCAACAGCAGCGCATATGCCTAAACTGCTTGCAACATAGTGATTCGCCTCTTTTTCATTCTTTAGAAGTGCCGAAATCTCTGAATCCACATTAATTATACTTTTATTTTCTTTTCTCTTAATCTTCATCAGCCACCTCGTTCTTAGTTACTCCGGCATTGCTTTCAGATATTCCACGCATAACATAGTCATATCGTCAAACTGCGGTGCTTCGCCAACAAATGCATCAACATCCGCTTTCACGGCAGCAAGAAGTTCATCCGGTGGCAAAGCGGTATTTTTCTTAAGAATACTTTTCAATCTTTCCATACCATATAGTTCCATTTGGGCATTCGTTGCCTCCGTTATGCCATCCGTATACTGGAATATCTTATCACCCGGCGCAAGCTGTATACTACCGCCCGTATATTGCATACCTTCCATACCTGCAAGCACAAAGCATGAGCGCACTTTATACGGCTTATAGGGTTCTCCTGATTTTGCTATAAAAGGCAGATCATGACCCGCATTGACAAAACAAAATTCTCCTGTCACAAGGTCAAGCACACCTTCAAATGCCGTAATAAACAATCCCGAACTGTTGGATTCACAGAGTAAGTCATTTACTTCCGTAAAGACCGCCCCCAAATCCCTATTAGGTTTCGTATGGTCTTTAATCAGCGTCTTGCCGATTACCATGAAAAGTGCCGCCGGAACTCCCTTGCCGGACACATCTGCCATAACTATTGCCAGGTGTTTGTCATCCACCATAAAAAAATCGTAAAAATCACCGCCAACCTCTTTAGCCGGATTCATTGTTGCATAGATGTCAAACTCCGGTCTTTCCGGAAAGGCAGGAAAAATACGTGGCAGCATATCCGCCTGTATCTGTGTTGCAACATCCAGTTCCGTTGAAATGCGCTGACGTATCTCGCTGTCCTTAATTTGCATTTCCAGCAATTTTCTCGTTCGCTTCCCCAGTGTGGTACAGATTACGGAAATCCCAAGCAAGGTAAGGGCTCTTGTAAAAACAAAATAGAGAGTTGCATTATAAACCAATACGTGAGTAACTATTCTCTCTCCGCTATAATAAGCAGCATCCAACAGATTCTGATCCCATTCTCCGTAATACAGTGCTATATAAACGGAAGGAGAAAATAATACCCAGGATAAAACAAGCGTAATTATGGTAAGTTTTCTGGAATAATAGTGGCAGCTTAACATAAGGGGTAATGTCCACAGCAGCACCCCGTGTTTTGACATTGCACTGGATAAGACAAAAATGCCAAAAATAGCACAAAACATCACCACATACTTAATCCATATCTGTTCTCCGCCCGTTATCTTACAAATCAGGGTCGGCAGCAGAAAAAACACAATTACAATCGGCATAGCCAAGTTCATAATCTCATTGGGAACAATAAAAATATTTAAAATATTCAAAACCCATGCAATCACACCGATAATTGAACACACTCTCAGACCTTTGGCTACATATCGGTTTGCTTCCTTTTCATTCTGGATTAATGCCAAAAATTCCGATTCAGTACCCGGTTCTATATTTTTATCCTTCTTTTTGTATATCATATAACCAGCATTCTCCTAATCATTTTGCATGATGTTACTAATGGTCATAATGTGCGGAAACCACTTTGAGGTTATCAATAATGTTCAAATGCTGCGGGCATACACCTTCACACTGACCGCATTCAATGCAATCCTTAGCTCTACCGAATTTACTTGCCAAAGTCTCATAATTTGTGAAGTTGACCGTCCAACCCTTTTGCTCCAGATTCTCCCGCATATCCTCATTGAAGAGAGAGAAATACTGCGGGATGGCAATCTTCTTCGGACAACTTTCGGTGCAATATGAACAACCGGTACACGGCACGCTAACCTGTGCATTAATGATACCGGCAACCTTATGGCAAAGGTTTTTCTCTTCCTCCGTAAGCGGTTTAAAGTCCACCATATAGCTAATATTATCCTCCATCTGCTCGATATTGGACATACCTGACAGTACCACCATCACATTATCAAGCGATGCTGCATAACGAATCGCCCAGCTCGGTACGGACATGTTCGGGTCATAATCCTTGAAAAGCTTCTCTGCCGACTCGGGAACCTGCGCAAGCGTACCTCCCTTGACCGGCTCCATAACTATGACGGGTTTGCCGTGCTTCGTTGCCACCTCATAACATGCCCGTGACTGTACCCAGCTGCTCTCCCAATCCAAATAGTTAATCTGAAGCTGCACAAACTCCATCTCAGGATGCTTAGTAAGAATCTCGTCCAGCAAATCGGCGGAATCATGATAGGAGAAACCTGCATTCTTCACAAGACCCTTCGCTTTCTTGCCTAGAAGCCAGTTGAAACAATCAAATTGCTCGTATTTTGGCAACATAGAGGCTTCAACTCCATGAATCAGATAATAATCAAAATATCCTGCACCTGTCTTCTCAAGCTGTGAGTTGAATATCTTATCCCTATCCTCCAAAGAATTAAAGAAACCGGCATGTAATTTCGTCGCAAGGGTAAAACTGTCTCTCGGATAGCGCTCTACCAGTGCTTTTTTTGCTACTTCCTCACTGGCAAAGCCATTGTACATCCATGCGGTATCAAAATATGTAAATCCTTTCTCCATAAATATGTCAACCATCTTTTTGACCTGCTCAATGTCCACATCGGCAGCGTTTGTCTTGTCTACAGTTGGCATACGCATTAAACCAAAACCAAGTTTTTTCATATTATTGTTCCTCCCGTATTATTTATTTCACTTATTTATAATATAAAAGAGGGTGTCCAAAAGTCACCAAATGACTTGAGGGATTCCCTCTTTTCTTACATTATTGAATTCTATTTAAAGCAGCGACAATTCAACAATCTTTCCCACGGTAGCCAGCAGTATCTTGTCTTGTTCTGACCACATCTGTCGTCTTGACGATTTGGAAAATACCATATAACCTTTATACTTGCTTGTTTCCGAAAACTTGTAGAAGAGAACTGACTCCACACCGTTCTCTTTCAGTTTATTGTAAAGAACTTTTGTTTTGCTTTCCAAGCCGGAAATGGCATTTATGACTAACATATTGTTATCATCAAAGTTCTCCATAAATTCGGGTTCCGGAGATGAATATGCAGAATCACTTACACCGGAGTTATATCCATCGTGATTCCATATACTGATGCTGCTGTTGGCAAGGCGTTCCCCGTAGACCAGCACGATTTCATCCAGATTAAAGCAGTTACCCACTGAAGAGATCATCTGCTCATAAGTCATAGTGTGGCGCACCAGAAACTGCTCTACCAGTTGCTGCATTACGCCATTTTTATTTTCCTGTACCTTCTTTATGACAGACCCGGTACTCTTTTGTTCCGGATTGAGAATAGTTCCATGAATCTCGGGAACATAGATGACATATCGGTTCTTGCCCTTGCTCTTGGCAATGTATAACATCTTATCCGCAAGACTGAAAATCTCATCATAGCTGCCACCATTGTCGGGATAAACGGCAGCACCCATGGAACAGGTAACCTGCACATTTTCGTATTTATTCTTGTACTCCCATTCAATATTGGTACGGATGGTTCGCATCGTATTACGCAGCTCCGTTTCACTCTCAACCCGCGGAAATACAATCATCATTTCATCCCCGCCGATTCGTCCAAGAACTCCGAGATCTCCCAGTGCCGCTTTAATAATTTCAGCTGTACGGATTAATACTTCATCGCCGACCATATGTCCCAACGTATCGTTGACGACCTTGAAATTATCTAAGTCGAGGATAACCAGACATACTTTGTTTCCACTGGCAGTCATAGCACGTTTGGCATAATCCGTAATCGATTTCTTATTGAGGACGGGCATGCCGATATCTCTGGTATATTCAAAATTGGAATGTTCGGTTGTCTGATTTTCTATGGAAGTGATACAACCTAAAATTTTCTCCCCGCCATGTCCTGAAATCAACTGTGCCTTGAATGTACACTGTTCCATCTTATTATCATTGGAAAAGCTACTCGTCCTGATACTGTAGGAGAAACTGGTACGCTTCATCTCCAAATCCCTGCAGAATCCTAAAAAAGATGCCTCATATTCTTTATCCAGCTTCCCGTCAAGCACATTCTCTTTCCAGTTTTCTAAAGGACCCGAAAACAGTGAAAGCTGCTGTCCTCCGTTTAGTATAAAAATTGAAAGCTGTTTAGTGTCAACCTCATATGAAAAAAGAATGCCGCTCATCATATCCAGAAATACACTGTACTCGTTTTTGCTGTCCTTAAGTCTAAGTTCAGTGTCATCATCCGGATCTACAATATGCAGATAAAAAATCTCTTCGCCGCCCGGCACGTGAAACTTATATGATAGTGTTATGACTGCCCAGCAATAATCATTATCTCTGCTGATCAGCCTTATCATTACGATGTTCTTAGGCATAGCTTTAGCCTTCAACTCTTCCAATGCGCCACGAAATATATCTTTATCATCGGGATGAATACAGTTAATAAAGGATGTAAACATATCTTTATTTTCCTGACCGAAAAACTTGCGCAGACTGTCATCCTCTGTTTTAAACAGCATTCCTGAATCTATTGTAGCAAAACTATTAGGAACTTTCCCCATGTTTAAACCCTTTCCTCATCGTACTATTTTTATTATACAACAAGAAAAATATTCAAGCAACTTTCTATTTATTTATATTATTAATTTTTATATTTTATTTATTTTAAAGTCTTTTACTTATTTGGTTTACATTGATCTGGCAATAATCTTAAACATCACCGTCCTGGTTCCGGCATATTCTCCTTTACCTTTTATCATCACACTTGCCGTACCCTTTTTCAGATTATTCTTATAACTTCCCTCTACAATTTCAAAGTCATCGCCATAGTTAATGTTGCTGCTGCCGATTTTTGCAGTGATGATATTATCCCTAATTATGTCATCTTTACTAAATTTATCAAAAGTAATCTCACTGCCTGTATACATCTGTGGCTTTATAGTAATCTTAGCGGAGGCAAATGAGGATTTAGCTATCTTATAGCTTGCCTTTACAGTTCCTTCGTAACAACCTTTTCCGGTAACGGTTACATATACGGTTTCCCCTAAAGGAACAATACTCTTTTTATCCAATACGGTGCCATCTGACAGGTTGTATACAATATCCATCTCATAATCCGTTCCGGCTGTCAGTTTCTTATCGTTCGAATCTGTCAGAACAGGCTTACTGATATATTTGCCCGCTTTGTTTACGTAAGGCATATCTGCCACAAAGAGTTTTACGGAACCATCCCCAGCCTCTAAATTACTCTTGACAATGGTAAACGGAATAGTCTTAGTTCCTTTGAAATTGCCTTTTCCCTTGATAGCTATGGTTGGCTTCTTCAAATCACCTGCACCTGCAATCTTCTTATTGTTAGAGTAGGTAATTGTGTAATCCTTTTTTGCTGCCAATCGCTTATGTTCACTACCAAAATACAGTTCTACATCAGGTGTACTGCCACCCTTAGTATAGGCTGCTTCCATATTTTCCGGAAAGCCTTCTATGAGCTGAGAATCATCTACGGATAAGTCATAAGCCGTAATCTTAAACTTCTTCTTAATGGAACCGGAATAAGCATTTATTCCTTTGATAGTCATAGTGGCATTTCCGACATTTATATGATTATCATAGGTTACTTGATAGTCTTCATTTTCCACAAGTTCTTCTTCGCCAAGTTTTACCTTAATATTCTCACTGCCCTGTTTCTGCTCCTGTCCATTGTATACCTTATTCTCCAGACCGGTTACCGTAGCTTTGGCAATGGATTTTCCATTAATATTAAAAGAAACTTCCTTCCTGCCTGCATAATCTCCGATACCCGTTATTATTACAGTGGCTTTACCCACCTGTATATTATTTAGATATTCAACAGTATAGTCAGTTTCAGGACTTAACATTTTCTTACCATGAGTAACTTTAAGGCCCGGCTTAATTTGTGACCCGGTGTACTCCTGTGCCGGAATAGATGCAACCTTTGCCTTACTTATTAAAGCGCCTGAGGTAATGCAGAAATCGATTGTACGCTCTCCGGTATAATTTCCGATACCTTTAATCTTTATCTTATAAGTACCGGCTGCTTTGTATGCATCGGTTTTGCCGGAATCCTCCAAATCAGGATAGCTTACCTCAAAGTCCTTGTTTTTTGTCAATTTATTATTCTGATATGTCACCGCCGGTACAGGTTTTTGTTCTCTGTTATTTTCTACTGCATAAATATCAGGTGCAATTATATCTGAATCAAGCAGATTCTTTGCTGCTATAGAGAAATAAACATATTTCTTACCACTATAGCTGCCTTTTCCGGTAATAACAATTACAGGTGCCGTACTTTGGTTGGAAGCATCATTTACCTTGGTATTATTCTTATAAGATAAGGTATAATCCACTTTCTCGGTAAGAAGTGTCGCCCCATAGTATACATTTACGGCAGGCTTAATCGCTTTACCGGTATAGAGTTGTGAACTCACATCACTTACCCAGAATCCTTCGGATGCTTCCATACCACAGACAGTACATTTGCCTTTCTCCCAGGTATGGATGCCGGTAGCCGGTATTTCTTCAATCTTATGTGCACCACAATGAGTACAGGTATAGGTTTTTACACCTATCTGTATACAAGTAGGCTCTATCGTAATTTCTCCCTGATCCCAGTTATGCTCATCTGATGTAGATGTCCTTATTGCATGACAACCCTCTAAGGTACAATTTCCATCATCATCATATTTATGCTCTTCATAACTTCCGTTTTCACGCTGACCGCACCTGCTGCAGATTCTCCAGTGATAATAAGCATCATAATCTATAATAAAATCATGCTCACGTTCTTCCGGCGGAATCTCCTGACCATAAGCCTTAACCTGAGCACAGCTTAAACAGTAAACATCACCGGTATAACCGGGAGTAGTTCCCACAGGCGCCCTATATCCGAGTATCTGTTCCCTTCCTACATGATTCTCCGGATTTAAGGTACCATAGGATGTATTGCATACCTCACATACCGCCTGGGACGCACAGGAAGCTGTACCACCACTGTGGGGTTCTTCCTCACTGGTCCTGGTACAACCTTCGTTTTGGCAGAACTGATAGTGACCAGTCTCACTGCCCCAATAGGTTGCGCCCTCAAATGAATGCTCTCTTGCCTCTGTCAATACTTTTTCACAGGCATTACATTTTAGTGCCGTTGAACAGTCATAGTCGTCTGCCTCAGGAATGTGGAGCGCTGTTTCAATATAGCCGCAGATATCACAATCACGCATATGCTCCCTATCAGTAACTTCCCAATCTCCAAACACATGTTCGGAATAATCTTCTCTGAAATAACACTCTTTGCATTCTTTCCAGTGATACATACTGTCATGTATCAATTCTTCACCAAATACGTGATTCTCACATGGTTCAGTATCAATTTCAGTTCCACTTGAAATGATTTGGTCACATCCTAAACAGTAGGTATCGCCGGTATAACCTTTTTTACTTTTGGTAGGTGCCGCATAACCCCGAATTTCTGTACCGCCGCTATGATTATTGGGATTAAATGATCCATATGAAGCCCCACACGTGGAACACTGCGCCTTTGTATTGCAGGTAGCAAAACCGCCGGAATGTTTTGTCACATCACTCTTCTTATTACAATTAGGATTCATGCATAGTTTATAATGCCCATCTTCGTTAATCTCCCAACTACCGGAAAGATTATGAGCTGCTTCACCCCGTTTCATAATATAAAAGCATCCGCTTTGCTTACACTTTATATTCGTAGTACAGTCTCCATCATCCTCACCCATTTCATGCGGAATCATAACTACCTGATTACAATCCCTGCAACTCCTGTAATGTCCCTCATTGTTCCATTCCCAGGCACCATACGGAGTATGAGATTTTGCAGCCTTATATGGGTATTCACATTTAGTACACAGAACAGGTGTCGTACAATCACCATCATCCGTACCGGCATGATTCTCCGGTTCAGATTGATAAACACAACCCGCATTCCTGCAAACTGCATAATGAGAAGCTGCATCAATTATCCATTCAATGTTATGACTTTTGTTTCCCGACTTTACATAACCGCATATAGTACAGGTTTCCGAGTCCGTACAATCTTCAATTTTATCTTCAATATAGATATGTTCCCCTACAGGTTCGGTTTTATAATTACAGCTTTCATTTTGACACTCCTGCCAATGTCCACTCTCATCATATGCATATAGCAGTACATGGGATTTAATAGAGGTTTCGTCTCTTGTTTGGCATCCCAGATTAGAACACACTAACGGCGTAGTACAATCATTGTCATCATCCTCCCACTGATGAGGTAGCTTAGGTACCGATGTAATATTTTCACTCCACGTTTTACATTTTAAGCATTGACGAGCTTTTTCGCCAGCCTCTGTGCAGGTTGCTTTCTTCTTTGGTTTAAGTTCCGACCATGAGTGAGTTGCCGGATAAGTTATTGTTTCTTCATAATCGCAATATGCGCAGGTTCTCTCCAGTATAGCTGATTTGTTTTCACCGCAATCCATCTCCTGTATTGTCTTGAATGCACCAAGTTTATGTCCTTTGCAAGGAATTATCTTAAGTATTTCTTTGTATCCACATTCCGTACATAGCTTATATATTGACCCTTCTTTTAAACAGGTAGCCTCTACTGTAATACTTTCCTCCGAAAATGCATGGTTATGAATGACTCCGTTGCCAAATATTACATCAACATACCCGCACTTAGAACAAGTCCTTTTTACATATGTCTGGCCATCCTGTGTCTGACCGGGCTCCGCTTCACCAAACTGGTGTCCGGATGCCTCTTCAAGTATCTTTTCGACAATCCTAAAATATACTTCATCACAGTTTACGCATACATAAAGCAATACGGATTCTTTGGGCTCAGTACAGGTTGCCTCTACAATAATAGTATTTCTGGAACCTAAAGAATGACTGATATAAAACTTCACAGTGGTTGAATGTTCTGCTTCATTCGTTGCCGTGATTGTAACTGCACCTGATTTTCCACTTAAATCAACAGTATAATTTTGACATTCCGGTTCCATTGATATTGTTTCAGTATTACCCCCTGAGGATACTTCAACCAAGACAATATCACTTTCATCATCCGTAACAGTAACTATTGGAGGTTCACAATAGAAATTATTTGAACCATGCCCTCCTTCAGCTATCTGTACATCAATAATAGGAGCGTCCGGTTCATCCGATGCCTCATCAGTTCCGGAATCTTCATTATCATCAGTGTCATCACGGTCAACACCCGGTGCTGTACTCTCATCATCCTGACCGTCTTCTTCATTTTCGGTCTGAGTATCGCTGCCACTAATATCACTATCACCGACTTGCTCATTGTCATTATTTATATCACCATCACCTACCTGACTATCGGCATCAATAATATCACCCTCGTCAGTCGTAGTATCACTACTTTCGGCATCGTCATTTATCTGATTATCATAAAATATATCATTGTCCGCATAAGCATAAATTGATGCCAAATCGGAAAACAGTAATCCTCCACAAAGTAACAATGCAAGGTATTTCGCCTTTATTTTTTTCATTAGATTCCTCCCACACATTCTTAAATATTTTATATATAATATATCGGCCTACTAACATATGTACTTAATTCTCTACTTAATAAGCCAATAAACAAGGATTGCATAAATATTAAGACAAGCAAAGAAAACTTAGTATTTATGCAATCCACCCTCATTCTATCCTTATTTCACTCTAATAATGTATTAAGACGCCTTATTCGCATTCGCAATAAATGCCACAAAATCCTTTTTGGGAATCGGTTTTGAGAAGAAATATCCCTGAATAAAATCACATTTCAGGTCTGAAAAAGCATCCAACATTTCCTGTGTCTCAACACCTTCAACAACGATCTCCATATTCATATCTTTCAGCATTTTGACTGTACTTTTCAGGAAAATCCACATTTTCGGATTCTCATTTTCATTCACAAAAGATTTATCAAGCTTAATGATTTTAAGTGGCAGCTGAATTACACGCTTTATGTTTGAGTAACCGGTTCCGTAATCATCCAGTGAAAAACTAAGTCCCGCTCTCACAAGCTTCTCAAGGTTCTCCGTCATAACTTTCTGGTCTTCAGCCGCAGCAGTCTCCGTAATCTCCAAATTGAGTTTATCCGGAGTAATATTATATTTATCCATAACCGATAGGATCATTTCCGGAAGATCACTGTTCATCATCTGTGCTACCGAGAGATTAACCTCAATATAGCTAAGTCCCAATTTATCAAATTCATCACTTGCAATAAACTGACAGACTTTCTCGAAAACAAACTCTCCTATCTCGTGAATGGCTCCGCTTTGCTCTGCAGCGGTAATAAGCAGCTCCGGAGATATAAATCCATGCTCCGGGTCTATCAGGCGGATTAATGCTTCGGCAGATACGAATCTGCCCTCAGGAATTGAATAAATCGGCTGATAATATACCTGAAAACTTTGATGTTCAATCGCCCTGTCAATAATAGCATCTATATTGTTCTGTATATCCAGCTGATTTTGATTATAAATCTCACCCGCCTTCATAACACGACCGGTATAAGGATGCCTTTTATGAAAATCCGCCCCAAAGGACATCAGCATCTTGAAGTCACCTATTTCCTCAGGACATTTTGCCAATACGATATGAGGTGCTAAGGTTACCTCAAAACCGTTAATTATGGTTTTATGCTTAAGATCATGATTCAACATACTTGCTATTCTATCTGCCTTTTCCTGATTTGTACCACTGAAAACCACTCTAAAGCGGCAATTATCAAGATAATACAAATCTGCAGAGCCACGCATTCTTCTGTCAAGCTCACGAATCTTATCCGCAACCACTTTTAATACCTCTGTGGCATAGTCAAAGCCCATCATTGCCTGAATTGTGGGATAATTGCTGATATTCAGCATGATGACAGTCACATGCTTATCATTATAATAGTTACGCTTCATATCATGTACATAGGCACTGAATTTACCCAGCCGGGTAAAAGAGTCGATCTGGTCTTCCGGACGCTGTATACCGATGCTTATGATCAGCGTACTGATTGCACCACCAAACATCTCAAGCAGCACAGACGGAATCAACATCTGTATAAGCATTGCAACCACTACAATAGGAACAACCGCACCTATAGCAATCATCTTCTCCCAGCTAAAGAAGTTACGATACAGAACAATATATACAATATCAAAGAAAATATATAAAATTGTTGTGGCATACATAAAGACAAACCAAGGTCCGCGTGTATAGCCGTTTTCAACAGAAAAAAGCATTTTATTTCCGACATTGGTCACAAAAATAACCAACATAATTACAAGGGGTAAAACCAAAATAGCCTGAAGAAGGGGATTTTTACGCAATTTATGCCATGTATCGGTCAAACTAATAACGAAGATAAGATGCAGCGGTGCACTCATATAGTGTGAGAGTAAATACCCCGAATGGGCGGCATAAAGCGCCAACATATTACTGCTATGCGCATTATCAAGTCTGACTGCCGTAATATCAAACACAGTCGCAGTCATTGCAGTTATGATAATTATAAGAAATATTCGATTAGATACACCGCTTGTCATTTTGCGCAAAATACATGAAACCAAAAGTATTGCAAGTAAAATGAGCGCAGCAATGTCCAGACTTATACTTTTCCCCATAGTATTTTCCCCAATGTAAAATAATACCTATTATTAATATCATATCAATCAGAAATGTAAAAGTCAACTTTAGCATAAGATAAAAGTGTTGACTTCTTAAAATTTTTATGCAATCCTTTTATTTAGGATGGTGAATATCGATGAATTACATAGGCTCAAAATATTCTCTGATGGACTTTTTGCAAACAACAATTGAGACAGTGACCGGTTATAGCGACGGAGATACATATACTTTTGCAGACTTATTTGCAGGGACCGGTGTTGTGGGCTCTACATACCGTGCCAAAGGCTGCCGCGTCATATCTAATGATATCCAATATTACAGCTATGTTTTAAATAAGCATTATATAGAAGTAAGCGAAACGGTACCTGATTCATTAGTTGAAACACTGAATAATCTGGATGGTGTTGAAGGCTTTGTATACAATAATTATTGTGAAGGTTCCGGCAGTAACAGGAATTATTTTGAAAATGAGAACGGCAAAAAATGTGATGCAATAAGAATTAAATTAGAAGAATTGTTAGAACGTAAAGAAATAAACGAAGAACAGTATTTTACATTATTGGCAGGGCTTATAAATTCTATAGATAAATATGCCAATACAGCATCGGTTTACGGTGCTTTTCTGAAAAAAATCAAGAAATCCGCTATGAAGGAATTTCGTCTGGAATTATTACCGGGAATAAGCGGTCCCAAAGGTAAAGTATATAATACGGATATCAACGAGCTCGTCAGACATATTTCCGGGGACGTTCTTTATCTGGACCCGCCTTACAATGCTCGCCAATATTGTACAAATTATCATGTACTTGAAACTATTTCAAGATATGACAATCCAATCTTAAACGGCAAAACGGGGTTAAGGAACTACGAAGACCAGAAAAGCCTTTTTTGCTCCAAACGGACGGTTAATGAAGCCTTCGATGATCTAATCTCCCATGCGGAATTTGAATACATTTTTCTCAGTTATAATAATGAAGGACTTATGAGTCTGGATGTCATAGAAAGCATTATGAGTAAATATGGCAAATACGAGGTTTATACTCAGGATTACAAACGCTTCAAAGCGGATAAAGATGAAAACAGGAACATTGCGGCAGATACTACTACGGAATATTTGCACTGTTTAAAAAAGAGGTAAAAGTGTGGCTAAATATAATGACTTAGATATGAAAAACTGGCGTGATTATTCAGACATATATACCGATTCACTGTGGATGATAGATAAAAGAGATAACTCCGGAGCCCACAGCGGAAGCTATCACGGTAATTTCATACCTCAGATTCCACATCAGCTTTTCAGCAGATACACCAAAAAAGGCGACTGGATATTAGACCCTTTTATGGGCAGCGGAACTTCGCTTATTGAAGCTCAGAGAATGGGACGCAACTCTATAGGAATAGAATTGCAGGAACAGGTATTAAACGAAGCTCTGGAAAGGATAAATAGTGAGCACAGCGATAAATGTGTGACCAATGCTTTTGTTGGCGACAGCAGGATGGTTGACATAACAAAAATTATATCATCTTCCGGCATAGATAAAGTACAGTTTGTAATCATGCATCCCCCATACTGGGATATTTTAAAATTCTCGGATAATCCGAATGACTTATCAAATGCAGAGACATTGGAAGATTTTCTTGACTCATTTGGTCAAATTATCGATAACATGACGCAAGTACTTGAAAATAACCGATATTGTGCGGTAGTCATAGGTGACAAATATGCCAACAGCCAAATAGTGCCGCTTGGGTTCCACTGTATGAACCTTTTTCTTGAACGCGGCTTTATCCTAAAGGCCATATTGATCAAGAACTTTGAAGAAACGAAAGGCAAATCCAACCAGCACGGGATATGGCGATACAGGGCATTGGCAAGTGATTTTTATATTTTTAAGCATGAGTATATTTTTGTGTTTAAAAAATGTGTGAAGAAAAAGCGAAAGTCCTGAAATTAAAGTTTCAGGGCAGCCGCTTTATGAAGTTTACGTTATTATCAATTATCTCTACTGCAATATATTCTAACGGCATTAAATTAAAAATATTATTTGTTATCCCATTAAATCTGAATTGTCTACATTTGTCTAAAAAATCCTGATTATCAGTATCCAAAGCAATAATGCATGGTATGATATTAACCTTTTTCCCATCCATTGTATAGTTTGGGACTACATAATCGGATATCCACTGAACATATCGAGGAATCTGCCATTCAAGTATATATTCCTTAGGTTTAACGGATTTTAATTCTATAATTTTCAGATACACTTCATTATCTTTTTCTTGCTTAATCAGAATATCAATACGTTGCATACCTACACCGCAAGACACTTCGTTGCCAATCCAACATTGTTCTTCAGGCATAGGCAAGAGCAGCGATTTGAGAGGTTCTGAATCAAAACACTGCATTATTAATGCCTGGAGATGGACTTCAAATGAATTACCATTATCAGCTTTAAAAAGTAATCTATCCTTAATACATAAAGAATCCTTTCTGCCTGAGTACTCAGCTTTACCTTTCATACTATTAATGTTGCAAGCGGAACCATTGAATTCCGATGTAAACTTATGTATGTCGTTTCCAAAATGTTCACCGTTATTTTCACAATCTAATTTTTCAACAATCTTATTAAATTCGTACTCAGTAATCATAGTACATCCACGATTACCTTTCAACTTTCTATATATCAAACTCCAGCACATTTCATACGGATGTTCAATTCCTTCCAGCGAATCCAGGCAACAGTATTCCGATATGCCCTTTGAATATACCTTATCCGGTGCTATCCTAATCCTGAATGTTAGTGACTTATTTAGATTTGATTTCAAATAATTATCATTGTCATTTTCGTCGAAAAAAGCCCTGGATGCCGCTTTAAACACACCAAAAAACATTCCCTTATTTTTACCGGAATACTGAAGATAAAATATGATTTTATCTCCTATTCTGATTCGCGAAACATCGGCAATCATCCCAACTAAATTTATTTCAGTATTACTGTGGGTCTGATTTTCTGTCGAATCATAAAGGAAAGGTACTTTCTTGTCACCGGCTCCGGTGCCTGCAAACATATATTCAAGATGGTATTTAAAAGTGGTATAATCTACTATAAATACATGATAATTCATAATATCAATCCTTTGTATTATTTTTGTTAAAAACAGAAATATCGACATAATATCCCTATTTTCTTAATTATATCATTTGTTGTACAAATGTGCTTTTTTATTTTTGCCTATTTTTTTGCTAGTTTTGCTTGAATTCCTTACATTTAACTTAATTATATAAAAAGCCCAAAGGCCGATACCCTTTAGGCTTTTCTTTGCTATATCAGTTTTACTGAAAACGGTTATACTGCGTATTATATCCGGGATTGTTATCAGGTCTCATGGCATTGGGATACATAGTATCGGAGTACACATCAGTCTGCAGATTATTCACCAGCTTGAATACCTGCTGGAAATCAGAAATGTTATAAATCTTCATATGCTGATGCTCACTGCCATGATTATGCGAGGTTTGATTCGAATTATGTGCACATATAAATATAACATCACCAACACCAAACATTCTGTCAAACACACCCTGGTGAATATTAATGTGACCTATATCTGTCCATGGCTTCATCTCATAATTGAATGAAAGCAGTCCGCCGCTCACATACAGCCCCTGAGTTGTAACCAGAAAGCGGACATTTCTCCACTTTAAGAAAACAGTCAAAACCCCACCCAAGTACATCCAGACAGGCATCAGGTGAACCAGAAAAAAGAGTAGCAGAAATTTGACCATGTCCCCCGGTACTCCACCCGCATCATTCATGCTGGATGCAGCCACGCCTATAAAAGTAAAATCTATTCCGCCCCATATGAGTGCAATTACCAGCATCGGATTAAAAATAGCTTCCAGTATTGTTACCGCTTTGTGAGGTCTTCCCTCCCACATTACTTTTTCATTGGCTTTTAGCAAATCCTTTAAATCAATCATTCTACTGTTTCCCCCTTCTTATCTAAAGTGAATTCCGATAGTAAAAAGGCTTTCAGAGTCTCCACTGAAAGCCTTGATTTTACTGAATTATTGAACTATCAATCAAGATTATTCAACGATGGTAGCCACACGGCCTGAACCTACAGTACGTCCACCTTCACGGATAGCGAATGTAAGACCCTGCTCCATAGCGATAGGATGAATCAATTCGATTGACATCTCTACGTTATCACCAGGCATGCACATCTCTGTACCTGCAGGTAAGTTACAT
>JAFLTH010000032.1:0-9042 GCA_022510525.1 Lachnospiraceae bacterium
GTGACGGCATAGTCGAGGGTTATAACGACAACGCATATTGCGGCGCCATTGCGGGGTCCAATGATACAGGAAGCACAGTCGGAAACTGCTTCTGGGAGGACAGTGACAATATGGGATTGCCCGGCATTGGCAGCGGGATGGGCGATGTGGAAAATGTAGAACAAAGAACGGAGGATGAGTTTGCCTCCGGTCAGGTGGCCTGGGAGCTCGCCCATGGTACAGACGGTGGCGGCTGGGGACAGAACCTTGCTGGAGACGAGATCGACAAGCATCCCCATTTTACTGATGCCCCTGATAAAGAATTACCTACGACCCCGGTGTACAGAGTCACCCTCAAGGCGCCTAGTAAAGGTATCAACGAAACAATCTATGTTGACCCGGAAACGGATATTAATTTGGAGCAAGACAGGTATAAACTTGAGTATCCAGCCAAATGGTATGTGGTCGATGAAAATGGCGACGGCGTCTTGGATGACGAAGGGCTGCCCATGGAATTTAACGGTGACGTCACAAACCACGATGTGGACGCTGTGGGCGGCGAGCGCATTTTCTTTGCGGGCGAGAATGAAACGGTCACCGTGACCGGAACCTATAATCCGGTCGAGCCTACGCTGACACTGGATCTGGACGGGTACATGAAGTACGCAGAAGGGGGCCCGTCCGCCGCAGGCAGGTTTGAATATGAGATCACCGGCGGGAATGAGACTCTCAATGCGGAATTGGGCGAAGACGGAAATACCCTCACCATTCCGGAGAGCACGGATGTGGGAGTATATACCCTCACTGTAAATGCCCATGAAAAAAAGCCCTTTATCGCGCCACTGGCTCTCGGTGCGTTTGACACAAAAGATGTTCTCCTAACCTTCAATGTGGAGATCATCAAGGCTAATCCTGTAATCGTCATAAAGCCGAAGGCATCCGATGTTGTTGACTACGGCAGTGTGCTGAGTGACAGCAAACTCACAGACGGCGAGGCCCGGCATCCCACGGCGGGTACGGTGGTTGAAGGCATCTTCACATGGACAAGCGGGGACACCAAACCCACGGTAAACGAAGCGGCCATCACCGGCTATCCCGTCACATTTATACCGACAGATACAAAAAACTATAATAACGCAAGTGCTTATGTCACGCTGACGGTCAATAAGGTGGATCCGGAGCATGTTAAACCGCCGAAACCGATCAACAGCACATATAACGGTATGGCGGAAGCGCTTATAGAAGCCGGATACGCCGACGGCGGCGTTATGAAGTATTGGCTCACAGACGATTCTGAGGCTGTGCCGGATGAGAACGCTGAGTTTTCTTATACTATTCCGTCCCGGGCCAATGCGGGTACCTATTATATCTGGTATAAGGTGATCGGCGACGAAAACCACAATGATACCGAGCCCAAGCGCGTAGAAGCAACCATCAGCCCATGTGAGCTTAAGATTCCTGCCCAGAGAGTCGCCTATAACGGTAGAAACACTTTCACCCTGGCGTTAGAGGGCGTAAAGGTGGATGGCGAGGACTCCAGCAGGACCGTTATCGCCACCTTGATAGCGGAAAGCAAGGACACGGGCAATTATGCGTATGCGGAAAAGGCAGGAGAAGGCAAGTACACGGTGACCATTTCCAACAGCAACTACATTGTGGACGCGAAAAATGCCGGAACGCTGACGATTGACCCGCTGCCGGTGGTACTGCAATGGGAGGGCCCGCTTACCTTTGCATTTAAAGAGAATGTGACCCATAAGGTAACAGCAAAAGTGACAAATGGTATTGAGGGCGATACGTTTACCCTGGCCTACAAGAATAATACCAATGTAAATGTGGGAAATTACACCGCACAGGTCATTGATCTTGGAAATGAAAACTATACCTTGGAAAACGGGCAGAATGTGACCCAGAAATGGTATATCCTCAAAGAGCTAAAGGACATTAAATTTAATCCGCCAGATCACATCACATATGGTGAACCGCTGACACTTAAGGTTGAAATTACAGAAAAATTCGGTCTGGAAAATACGGATAAGGTAAGATTCTATATAGGCAATCGGAAGGAAGACGTACTTATTGACCTAAAAACCGGCGTGGCGACTTGGGTTATTCCGGACGCAGAGTCTGAGCATGGCTTCTCCGTAGGGCGGATAGCCGTTTATGCAGAATATCTCGGAAACGAAAATGAGGAAGTTGTAGAAAGTTTTGCTTCCACCATCACTGTTGAACCCAAAACCATCACTGCCACGATCAAAGGTGATAACACAACCAAAACCTATGACAAAAACATGATCGCCACGGGTCTTGAGCTTGATTTTGGACCTGACGGAGTGGAAGATTGCGATATAGGCAATGTGACCGTCTCGGCAGACAGCTATACTTACAACAGCTATCTGGTGACTGATGCCAATACCATCACAGCCAATCACGTCACCTTGAGCGGTGTTCAAAGCGGAAACTATACGGTCGAAGTTCAGTCCATAGACGGCAAGATCGAGCCGAAAGTGGTAAAGCTAGAGTGGAGAGGCGTGTCTGACCGTGTATACGATGGAAACCCCTCAAACGTCACCGCCACGGCGACTGAGCTGATCCCTGGTGATGATGATGAGTGCTTTGTAGAGGTGTCTGGCGGTTCTGAGATCAATGCGGGCGGCCCTTATACCGCAAAAGCAGAAAAGCTGTCAGACCCGAACTACGTTCTGCCCGGTGACGGCACGACGACCGTAACGTATCAAATTGATCCTGCCCCGCTGTATATCCCCGAGAAGACGGTCAAATACAATAGAAAAAGTGAATTTGATGTGGAGCTGTATGGAGTGACTCTGGCAGACGGCACCCCAGAAATAGTTCCAGCCAAGCTCTTTACCAGCAGCGCCGACGTGGGCAGTTATGACTACGCCGGGGAAGAAGCAGGCAGCAGGAGCACAGCAAGTGAAGACAGCAGGTACACGGCAAGAGAGGACAGCCAAAACTACAGAATCGCAAACGGCGCGACGCTGACGATTGAAAAGGTTGACCCAACCTATATCCCGCCCGTCGCAAAGAAGCTAAAATACAATGGTAGTGCTCAGGAATTGGTTGAAGCAGGCAGCACTGAGGATGGAACGATGGAGTATAGCCTATCAGCAGACGGACCCTGGTATGTTGATCTCCCTGCCGGTATCGAGATTGGTACTTATGTGGTTTGGTATAGGGTTGTAGGGGACAAAAACCACAACGATAGTGTTCCGCAATTTGTGGAGGCTACGATTGATAAAGAGGCCCCATCGAGCGATCCCATTGATCCGGATCCAACCGACCCGAAAAAGCCGAGCAAGACGAAAAAGCCGGGCAATACGACCGACACGAGCAACCCGACCGATTCAAGCAATCCGGATAATATGATTAGCCCGGGCGATACCACGAAAAACCCGGATAGTACACAAAGCTTGGGGAGTTTACTAAAAACCGGTGATGAGATGAATATTGCGCTGTGGGTGATTCTGCTGCTTCTATCTTTAGCGGGAATTATGGTAGCTCTACTCTACGAAAAGAAGATTAAATTATTTAGTTCAAAAGATCGATGCATGAAATGATAACATAAGCAAATATGCTAAAATTGGGTAGTGTGTAGCTTATAACGGCAACACACTACCCAATTAGTTTTTTTGAAAATATGTATCTGAGAAAATTTAACATTTACACTATGGTATATGAGATGGTAATATAAAATAGTGTGTGCAGATATCAACTTTTTAATTGACTGATAGGAGCCCCCAATGGACATCTTCGACTACATGCGAACCACCAACATGGAAAAAGAATCTCCCCTTGCTGCCAGATTGAGACCTCAAACCTTAGATGAGGTAGTCGGCCAGCAGCACATAATAGGCAGGGATAAACTCCTCTACCGTGCAATCAAGGCGGACAAACTAAGTTCCCTCATATTTTACGGTCCTCCCGGCACCGGAAAGACAACGATTGCCAAGGTGATAGCCAACACCACCAGCGCGGAATTCACTCAGATTAATGCTACCGTAGCCGGCAAGAAGGACATGGAAGCAGTAGTGGAGCAGGCGAAGAATGTGAGTGGTATGTATGGTAAAAAGACCATACTTTTCATAGACGAAATTCATCGTTTTAACAAAGGTCAGCAGGATTACCTGCTTCCCTTTGTAGAAGACGGCACCATCATACTGATTGGTGCAACTACTGAGAATCCGTATTTTGAGGTAAACGGAGCTTTGATATCGCGCTCCATAATTTTTGAACTAAAGCCCTTGTCTAAGGAGGATATCAAAGAACTGATAAGGCGCGCCGTATATGACAAAAATAAAGGAATGGGCGGCTATGATGCGGTTATAGATGAAGATGCTGAGGATTTTCTGGCGGAACTTTCAGGCGGGGATGCCAGACATGCACTGAATGCGGTAGAGCTTGGCATCATGACTACTCAAAGAAGTGAAGACGGCAAGATACATATTACGTTAAAAGTAGCGGAGGAATGTATTCAGAAAAGGGTTATCCGATACGATAAGGGTGGAGATAACCACTATGATACCATATCTGCTTTTATCAAAAGTATGAGAGGTTCGGATGCCGATGCGGCGCTTTATTATCTGGGAAGAATGCTCTATGCGGGAGAAAGCGTGACTTTTATTGCAAGGCGGATAATGATATGTGCAGCGGAGGATGTGGGAAATGCGGACCCTAATGCATTGACTGTAGCGGTCAACGCATCTTTGGCGGTAGAAAGGGTAGGTATGCCTGAGGCGCAGATTATTCTGGCGCAGGCTGCGGCTTATGTAGCTACCGCACCAAAGAGTAATGCCAGCAGTCAGGCGATTTTTGAAGTAATGGCAACGGTTGAAGAGACCGGAAATCTCCCGATTCCTACACACTTGCAGGATGCTCATTACAAAGGGGCGAAGAATCTTGGACATGGAGTTGGTTATAAGTATGCACACGACTATCCGAATAATTATGTAAACCAACAATATCTACCATATGAATTAAACGGGAAGGAATTCTACAAGCCTTCCGGTAACGGTTATGAAGTTAAAATTAGAGAACACATAAAACGTATAAAGAAAGAGGCTGCCCATGAATCAGAATGAAACAATGGACACACCAAAGATTAAGAAGCGGAAAGCTAATAAACCAATTTTCAAAATTTCCATATCTGTATTGGCTGTACTGGTTATCTCCGTATCCGCCTACTTTATTTTGCAAACTCATAAAACACAGACCTCCACAGTGGAAGCAATGCTCTACACTGAAATGGATAATATAATGGACTGCGGCATTATTCAGAATAAGAAAGTTGAGCTGGTCAGGGAAGCCGGTAAGGATGCTGCCGTAACTTCATTTGATGCGATGGAATATATGCTTAAAGGCATTGAAAACAGACCTGAGCAGGTGGAATTGACTCAGGGTGAAGAGAATAATTTTGCCACGATTGAAAGCTGTCTTATAAATCCTGCGACCGGGAAGGTGGATATTAAGGTTACTGCATCGGATATAGCGGCAAGTGATGACGGATATTATTATATTTTTGAGGAAAAAACATACGAAACGGCCATAAACGGCGAAGATTATATAATAGAGGAAGGTAAGGATACCGAATTGACTTTCTCGGTCAATCTGAATTATAATTCCGCCAATTCTAGACTTTTTTCCAAATTTGTAGTTGCAATGCTTAAAGACGGTGAGTTTGTTGAAATCAGCAAACCCCATTATATTACTAATCCCGAGGCTATTGCGAAAAGTTCGCCTTCATTTACACAGACCAAGTCCAAGAAAGGTCTGTTGGTTGACCCTAATAAACTTGCAACCTCCGAGCTTGACGATTTAGGCGTAAAGCATGCCGCCTATAATGTTTTTGTCAGCAGGTTTTTCAATGGTTCCGGGATTGGCTATACATATAACGGAAAAAGTTATTCCTTTAGCCGGGCGGTAGTGGAAGAGTATGACCATGTTTTTTCTACGCTTACCAAAAAAGGAATTGACGTTACGGCGATAATCTTAAATGACTTACATGGTAAGACGGAACTCATACATCCGCTTGCACGTTCAGGCGGAAGTGCGCCGTACGCTGCCTTTAATGCTGCAGATGAGAGCGGGACGCAGTATCTGGCGGCAATTGCCTCGTTCCTGGCACAGCGCTACAACGGCAGCGGGCATGGAAAGGTAATGAACTGGATAATAGGTAACGAAATCAATGCCAGACATGAATGGAATTATATCAAGTATATGGAAACGGACAGTTACGTGGAGGAGTATGCCAAGGCATTCCGTATTTTTTATAATGCGATTAAAAGCATTAACGGTAATGCAAGAGTCTACATTTCTCTTGACCAGCAATGGGGAAAAAGCCTTACCAGGTCTAATGGCTATGGTTCCAAGGAAATATTGGATTCTTTTAATAAAAATATAAAGAACAGAGGAAATATAGACTGGGGAGTGGCGCAGCATCCGTATAATTATCCTTTAAATAATGCGAGAGCCTGGACTGCGTCAGGAAGGGCGGCTTCTTACATACTGGATTCCGAGTCAACGCCTGTACTTTCCATTAAAAATATACACGTACTCACCGATTATCTGCAAAGAGAGGAATTTCTGACTGACGGCGGAGAAGTAAGACATGTAACTTTGAGTGAAATGGGTTATACATCATCATCGGGACAGGAGCTTCAGGCAGCCTCATTTGTGTATGCGTACAAAATAGTAGAAGCAAACAGGTATATTGATAACCTGCTTTTATCCAGGGAAACCGATGCGTCGGTGGAGGTGGCTCAGGGACTTGCGTTGGGAATCAATGATCAGGGCGGAGGCCATAAGTCCATATATAATGCATACAAATATGTGGATACGGACAGAGCTGCGGAATATACAGATTTTGCGCTGAGAGTGATAGGAATTTCAAGTTGGAGTGAAGTTATTAAAAAATATTAGAACAGTTATTAATTATTAAAATAACTGTTCTATCAAACTCTTATATACTGACTGGTTTTTCTTTTGCCAGTTGTCGCAGATGGCGGCGGCGGTTTCCTCATCGGGAACAGACATAGTTATGTCAACCAGCTTGACTTTTTTCTCGGTTGCAATGAGGTGGACTTCATATTCTCCGGTCGTTGATTTATAGTAGTCGGAGACAATGGAGACTTCGTTGCGCATTTTCATTTCGTTTTCCCGGAAAAACTCATCAATCTTTTTTCTGGTAACTTCGCTTAAACGCTTTTCAAAAAAGGACAGGGTATCTCTGCCCTCTTTTGTTAATGCAAGATGCGTACGGTTTCGTATCGTGCTTGAAGTTATCATTCCGGCAGCATCAAGTTCTGCAAATACCTGCTGCAATGTCAAAAAATCCGTGTATTCCTGTTCCAGAATAAAATCCGCTATCTGGGATTTGGTTATCTGAAACGCGGCGCGGCCCAGCATATACAGTACAATCAGCTTATATTGTATTAAAGAGTCTTCTTGTATCATAACAGTTTCATACTTTCCTGTTTAATTGTGAATGTGGGATTTTACTGCGTTGGCAACTACTTCCGCAACTTTCGGGTTAAATGCCTCAGGCATAATGTTATCTTCGCTGAGTTCATTATCCGGCACCAGTCCTGCTATTGCATTAGCAGCAGCAAGTTTCATTTCTTCAGTAATCTGTCTTGCCCGGCCTTCCAGAGCACCTTTAAAAATACCCGGAAATGCTACCACATTATTGACCTGATTAGGGAAGTCGGAACGTCCTGTGCCAACTATGCGGACACCGGCAGCTTTTGCCACATCGGGCATAATTTCCGGTATCGGATTGGCCATTGCAAAAAGTATGGAGTCCTTATTCATTGATGCGGCCATTTCGGGAGTTACAATATTAGGAGCGGATACTCCTACAAAAATATCTGCATTCCTCATTGCATCCGCAAGGGTTCCCTGTTCATTGTCCAGATTGGTCAATTCTGCCATTTTCTGCTGCATATAATTCAGACCGTCCAAAGCTTTGTGGATAATACCTGCCTTATCGCACATTATTACATTGGTAAAGCCATATGTAAGCAGCAGTTTGGTGATTGCAATACCTGCGCTGCCGGCGCCGTTTACAACAACACGGCAGTCTTCCTTTTTCTTACCGGTCACCTTAAGGGCATTGATAATTCCTGCAAGCACTACTATAGCTGTACCGTGCTGGTCATCATGGAAAACCGGAATGTCGAGAATCTCTTTTAATCGCTCCTCTATTTCAAAGCAGCGCGGAGCACTGATATCTTCTAAATTGATGCCGCCAAAGCCTGGAGCAATATAGGTGACAGCCTTGATAATCTCTTCGGTATCCTGAGTGTCAAGACAAATAGGAACAGCATTTACACCGCCAAATTCCTTAAACAGCACTGCCTTACCCTCCATAACAGGCATAGCGGCATACGGACCTATATTTCCAAGTCCCAGAACCGCGCTGCCATCGGAGACAACGGCTACAGTATTGGCTTTCCATGTATATGTATAGGCAGCTTCTTTATCCTTAGCAATTACCTTACAGGGTTCCGCCACTCCCGGAGTATAGGCAAGCGCCAGATCCTCTCTTGTATTTACAGGTGTTTTGGATACCGTATTAAGCTTACCGTTCCATTCTTTATGTAATTGTAGTGCTTTTTCGTTAGTTGTCATCATAATCCTCCATGCTTATATCCGGTTTACGGGTTATAAATATTAATCTGCTTTGAAATAATTTCGTCCGCATTATATTTTTTATAATATATGATTTATAATTATTCTGCAATAGATTCCCTGATTTTTGCCGACTTTTACTATAGCTTAATAGGAACTTTACAAATAAAAACCGCTATGCTAGAATAGCTTTATTAATTTCAGATTTATAGTAAAACGCATAAGACGGTACCGGGAAAGGTAATATATCATGTCCAAATTAAAAGGTCTTGATAAAAAAGATATATTGGAGTCACTAAATAAAGACAGAGGAATAATATTTGCGTTTTTATCATGGGTATGGCTGATAATAGGATATGCGCTTGATATCTGGTATCAGCTTGTGCCGGGAGAGTGGATAATCGATTCCGATCTGGC
>JAFLTH010000032.1:9142-30117 GCA_022510525.1 Lachnospiraceae bacterium
CTGTCGGCATATTTATAATATATTCCATAATCAGATTGTGCAAAAATTATTCCCGTTTAAGCCAGTGCGAACAGCTGTTACTGGTTCTGTCAATTGCGGCAATATTTGTAATGGAAATGATTTTCTGCTATATGAATAATGAATATACGGCTAATTATTGGCTTCCGATACTGCCATTTGGCATAATGCTTATCTGTATGGAGCTCAAAACAGATAAATTCAATCTGGCAGGTATTAAAAGTGCATTGACTATACTGGTCAGTATATGCGTTATAATTACCTCTATCAGCACCGTAAAACTTGCAATTGATGAGCCGTTCCGCGGAAGGCAAGGTTTGCTTGATGTTGCAAAGTGGCTTGAGGAATGTGACTATGATAAAGGTATTGCTGATTTTTGGCATAGCCAGTGTATAACCGAAATGACCAATGGAAAGATAGAAATGTGGACTGTCAGAGATCTTAAAGATATCAGTTTTCAGCACTGGCTTCAGGATAAATCACATGTGTATGCTCCTGAGGGAAAAGTGTTTGTTTTGATATACGGTGTTGCGGATAGAACCAAAGAATTTGATATCGTAGTGAAGGGAAACGGTACTTTAGTTTACGGTGATGATACGTATAGCGTATATGAACTGGAGGATGTATCATGGATGGGAGAACAAAAATAATTAAAAAACTCTTTATATTTTCTTTTCTATAGTGTATAATAGCAATCGTGAATAGGTGTTTATGCATTTCAATTTACATATCAAGATATAAAATCCCTTAACCAAAGAGTTAATGAAATAATGCTTAGATATTATAGATTAAGGAGTCGGGCTTTTAAAGTTCCTTTTAAGATATTGAATTAATGTCTGTTTTAGCGGACAAGGGGGTATAAATATGAGAGAAAAGTATGAATCATTAGCGCTTGCCGATTTAAAGGAAATCGCGAAACTTAGAGGCATCAAGGGAACCTCTGCAATGAAAAAGGCGGATTTGGTAGAGGCGATGCTGCGTGAAGACGAAAAAGATAAGTCGGAGGGCAAAGAGGTAGCGGTTAAATCGGTAGTGCCAAAGAAAGCGGAAAAAACAGAAAAATCGGAGAAGACAGAGAAAGTTGAAACAGCGGCTTCGGGAAGTGAAGAAGAAAAGTTCCCTGCTGAACTGGACAGCGGCATAATGGCAAACGGAATTCTGGAGGTTATGAGTGACGGCTTTGGCTTTATACGTTGTGAAAACTATCTTCCCGGGGAAAATGACGTCTATGTATCGCCAAGTCAGATAAGGAGATTCGGACTCAAGACCGGTGATATTCTGGAAGGTAATACCAGAGTAAAAACACAGGGTGAGAAATTCAGTGCACTTTTGTACGTAAAAACGATAAACGGTTATTCTCCCGAAGTGGCCATGGCAAGAGCCAACTTTGAAGACCTGACTCCGATTTTTCCGGATGAGCGTCTGAAACTTGAAGTACCGGGTTCCTCGGTAGCAATGCGCATCATGGATCTTATGAGTCCGGTCGGAAAAGGACAGAGAGGAATGATCGTATCACCGCCTAAAGCCGGTAAGACTACTTTATTAAAAGAAGTTGCAAAGTCAATTACCAGAAATACACCGGAGGCGCATCTTATAATCCTTTTGATAGATGAGCGTCCCGAGGAGGTTACCGATATTAAGGAAGCCATAGAAGGACCGAATGTAGAGGTTATCTATTCGACTTTTGATGAACTTCCGGAGCATCATAAAAGAGTATCCGAGATGGTAATTGAGAGAGGAAAACGTCTTGTGGAACATAAAAAAGATGTTGTGATCCTCTTAGACAGTATTACAAGGCTTACGAGAGCCTATAACCTTACGGTTCCGCCGAGTGGACGTACATTATCAGGCGGTCTGGACCCTGCGGCCCTTCATATGCCTAAACGCTTTTTTGGTGCGGCAAGAAATATGCGCGAGGGAGGAAGCCTGACTATTCTTGCAACGGCGCTTGTGGAGACCGGAAGTAAGATGGACGACGTAGTATATGAGGAATTTAAGGGTACCGGCAACATGGAAATGGTACTTGACCGCAAGCTTTCCGAAAAGAGAGTATTTCCGGCGATTGATATTCCCAAATCCGGAACCAGAAGGGAGGATCTGCTTCTGACTCAGGAGGAACTTGAAGCAATCAATATAATGAGAAAAGCGTTAAACGGCCTAAAACCCGAAGAAGCGGTAGACAAGATTCTGGATATGTTTGCCAGAACCAGAAACAATAATGAATTTGTAAATATGGTGAAAAAGATAAAATTCCTGTAAAAAATGCTTGCATAAGCAAAATTCCTATGCTACAATATATAAGCTGTTGATATTGGCAGCAGTTAATGCAAAAAGAATTTTAGATGGCGTAAAACGTCGTAAAATATAGGAAAGGGAGTACGATAAAATGAGAGAAGGAATTCATCCTGAATATCATCAGGCAACAGTAACATGCAACTGTGGTAACACATTTACGACAGGTTCCACCAAACCTGAAATCCATGTGGAAGTTTGTTCCAAGTGCCATTCATTCTACACTGGTCAGCAGAAGGCAGCACAGGCCAGAGGACGTATTGATAAGTTCAACAAGAAATACGGTGTGGAAAGCAAATAGTTTGCTTAAAAAGGTTGGGACGAATGTCTCAACCTTATTTAAATATAGCTATTACTTTGAACTCGTCGGAGGCAGATAAATTGAAGAATAGACATAATCAATACTCCGGAATCGGAGGGCAGGCTGTTCTTGAGGGTATTATGATGAAAAATAAAGAGCAGTATGCGATTGCGGTTCGCAAACCGGACGGTGAAATAGAGGTGGATGTGGATACTTATCATAGTATCATACATGACAGTCCGTTGCTTAACATACCTTTTATAAGAGGAATCTTTAATTTTATTGATTCCCTTATTCTTGGAATGAAGAGCCTTAACTTTTCATCTACTTTCTATGAAGATACGGATGCCAAAGAAACAGCGGCTGACAGAGCTTTTAATAAAATATTTAAAGATAAGGCGGAGAATGTTTTTATGGGGATAGTGACAGTGATTTCAATCATACTGGCAATAGCCCTTTTTATGGTTCTGCCGTATTTTCTGACCTCCCTTTTGCAAAATTATGTCAGGAATGCTTCATTGTTAGCCATATTGGAAGGAATCATACGCATTCTGATTTTTATATTATATGTAGTCGGAATTTCGTTAATGAAGGATATACAAAGAGTATATATGTATCACGGAGCGGAGCATAAGTGCATAAACTGCATTGAAAAGGGACGTCCGCTTACAGTCAGAAATGTTATGAGAAGTTCCAAGCAGCATAAAAGATGCGGAACAAGTTTCTTATTGTTTGTGATGTTGGTGAGTATAGTTTTGTTCTTTTTTATCAGGGTGGAGAACCCTGTTTACAGAGTATTGCTGCGCATTGCCCTGATTCCGGTTATTGCGGGAATTTCTTATGAGATCATAAGACTCGCCGGAAGAAGTAACAATATATTGGTGAGGATTATTTCCGCACCGGGACTGTGGCTCCAGAGGCTTACGACCAAGGAACCGGATGCTAACATGGTCGAAGTTGCCATTGCGGCGGTTGAGGCCGTATTTGACTGGAGAGGATATATATACGATACATTCGGCTATGAGATAGACGATGAGTGGCTGGCACAGGAAGCCAAGGATGAAGAAGTCCTTGCGCAGGAAGCGGAAGATGAAGAAGACCCGGAACATGAAGTGGAAGTTGAAGATGACCAAACACAGAATGAGATGTGACAATGGATTGGAAATATAAACAGGTATATGAATGGGGGGCGGATTGCCTTAAAAAGTCCGGAATACGGGAAGCGGAGCTGGATGCACGGCTCTTGCTTGAGTTTGTCTGTAAGACTGACAGGAATACGCTGCTTGCGCATAGTGACAGGGAAGTATCTAAAGAAGAGTACGAGAGTTATGTAAACCATATTTCCCGAAGAAAGAAACATGTTCCGCTTCAGCATATTACCGGTATTCAGGAATTTATGGGACTGGAATTTGAAGTCAATGAAAATGTGTTGATACCAAGGCAGGATACGGAAATACTGGTAGAAGAAGTTATGCGGCATCTGCATGACGGTATGCGGATTCTGGATATGTGTACCGGTTCGGGATGTATTCTGCTTAGTCTGTTGTATTATTCAAATGACTGTGTGGGGCTTGGCGTTGATGTTTCCAGGGCTGCGCTGGATGTGGCGGTGCGTAATGCGGAAAGATTGAAGTCTGTTAAAAGTGGGATGGATGTCAACTTTTTACAGAGTGATTTGTTTGAAGGACTTGAAAATAATAACTTGAAAGATAATAAAAAATTTGAAATTATTGTTTCAAATCCACCCTATATAAAAAACTCCGTGATAGAAACATTGATGCCGGAAGTGAAGGAGTATGAACCGGTATCCGCACTGGATGGCGGAGAAGACGGACTGTACTTTTACCGTGAAATAATCAAAAAAGCGGGTAAATATCTTACAGGCGGTGGAAAACTTTTTTTTGAAACAGGTTTTGACCAGGGGTATAATGTGAAAAATATGATGGAAGACGCAGGATATAAGCAGGTTGAGATAATAAAAGATTATGCAGGACTTGACAGGGTTGTGTATGGAAGTCTGCTCACAGAAAGGTAAGGAAAATAAGATGTTTGATAAATTAGAAGATCTTCTAAGAAAATTTGAAGAAATAATGAATGAACTCAGTGAGCCTTCGGTGGCAAATGACCAGGAACGCTTTCGCGCCCTGATGAAAGAACAGAGTGACCTTACCCCAATTGTGGAGGCTTATAAGGAATATAAGAAATGCAATCAGGATATTGAAGACAGTCTTGTCATGTTAGAGAGCGAATCCGATGATGAAATGCGGGAAATGTTAAAAGAAGAGCTTTCTGCATCCAAAAAAAGGGTAGAAGAGTTGGAGCATGAGTTAAAACTTCTGCTTTTACCAAAGGACCCGAATGATGATAAGAATGTAATAGTAGAGATACGTGCCGGTGCGGGCGGTGACGAAGCGGCTCTTTTTGCGGCGGAAATATACCGCATGTATGTTCACTATTCCGAAGGCAGACGTTGGAAAGTAGAAACAATGGAAGTGGAAGATATAGGAATCGGCGGTATGAAGAGTGTTACTTTCATGGTAACGGGACAGGGCGCTTATTCCGTACTGAAATACGAAAGCGGTGTGCACCGTGTACAGCGCGTTCCGGAGACCGAATCCGGAGGGCGCATTCACACATCTACAATCACTGTGGCAGTTATGCCCGAAGCGGAAGAGGTAGATGTGGAAATCGATGAAAAAGATATCCGAATCGACGTAATGAGGGCGTCCGGAAACGGCGGTCAGTGCGTCAATACAACAGACTCGGCGGTACGTCTGACACATTATCCTACAGGTATAGTGGTATACAGCCAGACCGAGAAATCCCAGCTCCAGAATAAAGCCAAGGCATTTGCGTTATTGCGTGCAAAATTATATGATATTGAACAGCAGAAAGCCCATGATGCGGAAGCGGAGTTGCGTAAAAGCCAGATTGGTACAGGTGACCGCTCGGAGAAGATAAGGACCTATAACTTCCCTCAGGGACGTGTGACCGATCATAGGATCAACTTGACTATCTATAAGCTGGATAAGGTTATGAACGGTGATATTCAGGAGATACTGGACGCCTGTATATCAGCGGACCAGACGGCTAAATTAGTGAAAATGGGAGAAAATTGAAATTATAAAATTTGGTGAACTTATTGACAATATCTACGAAAACTGATAGATTTATATACTGGATAATTTATTTTAACCAATTAAAACACAGGGAGGAAAAAAGAAAATGAAAAAATTATCTATTATAGCGGCAGTTGCGCTTACTGTTGGATTGCTTGGAGGATGCGGAAGCAAGATGGATGCAGCTGCTTATACCAAGGCATTACTTGACAATTCCTATAAGAATGATTCAACTGATTTTGTAGCTTTGAAGATTGGTACAGCAGAGGAAGCTGCAGATCTTTATGAACAGGGACTTGATGCGGAGACTGATGCAATGCTTGCACAATCAGGCAATGCTATATCAGATGAGCAGGCAGCAGAGTTCAGAAGTGTATTTGCAGACATTCTGGCAGGAGCCAGATATACCGTTGGTGAAGCAGAAAAGCAGGATGACAATTCCTATGTAGTAACAATTACCTATGAGCAGATGCAGATATTTGGACCTGTAATGGAAGAATATATACCGGAAGTTGAGGATATGGGCAATACCTGGGCAGAAGCATATGCAGCAGGTGAAGAGATTCCTTCAGATGAGGAAATGGTAGCAGCAATTATAGACTTAATGAAGGATTTGTTTGTAGAAAAACTTCAGAATGTAACATATGCTGACCCTCAAACAACTACAATCAGAATTGAACTTAAAGATAATGTGTATGGACCTAACCAGACCGATCTTATGAATCTGGAGGCATCATTGTTTGATGTGGACGCTATGAACGCTGCATTGCAGTAATAGCCGGATACTCGATATTTAGGTAATAATTATATTATATAAAAATTGCGCAGACCATAGGATCTGCGCTTTTTTGTTGTCTGCCGCTTTGTTATATGCTATAATCAAGATTGGTTTAATGAAGGAGTAGTGAGATAATGTTAGAAAGAAAGATATCAAAATACCTTGATGAGTGGAAGGTAAAAAAGAAAAAGAAGGCTTTGCTTGTAACGGGAGCAGGTCAGACCGGAAAGACTTTCAGCATACGTCAGTTCGGAAAAGAGAATTATGAAGTTTTTATAGAAATTAATTTCATTGATGATAAAGCGGCAGCGGATATCTTTGCAAATGTTTCGGTTGCTTATGCTCTTATAGACAATCTTAGCGCATATAAGGAAATAAGCCTCAAACCGGGCAAGACCCTTATTTTTCTGGATGAGATTCAGGCCTGCCCTAAGGCAAGGGAAGCTGTGCGTCTTTTGGTAAAAGATGGAAGATATGACTGTATTGAAGCCGGTTTGGCAGAAGAGGTCTTTGATTATGAGGAAAAGTATTCCATGCGCCCGTTGGACTTGGAGGAGTTCATGTATGCAAACGGAATTAAGAGTGACGCAATAGAGTATGTGCGTGATTGCTATGAGCAGAAGTGGGCTGTAAGTGGAAGCGCCCATGAAATGCTTAAGCGGATTTTTGGATACTATGCTGCGGTAGGAGGTATGCCTGAGGCTGTTCAGCTGTTTGTCGATACGCATGATATGGGAAAAGTGACAGGGGTACATAAGCGGATTTTAAAGCAGTACAGGCAGGATATTGAAAAAGCAGGCAATATATCTAATATAGATAAAACTAAAATGAATAAAATTCTGGATTTTGTGCCTGTCGAGCTAAATAAGACGAATAAACGCTTTTTATTGGCAGATATTAAGAAGAGTGCAAGGATGGAGCGTTATGAAAACAGTTTAAATAAACTGGAAGGCTTAGGGTTGACTCTGCCCTGCTATTATGTAAGCAGCCCGGGATCATCGTTAGAAGATAACGAAAAAAGGAATTTATTCAAATTATATTTTGCGGATGCCGGTCTTTTGTGTGCTATGGCGCCGCAAAATATGCAGCTTGACGTTATGCAGGGCAAGCTTGAACCGGGAATGGAGGGCATAATACAAAACGTATTTGCACAGACTCTTGCGGCCAACGGTTTTGTACTCAGGTATTTTAACGATAAGAATAAAGGTGAAGTGGATTTTCTTGTTCAGAAAGATGAAGATGTAATACCCATAGAAATTAAAGCCGGGGATACATATAAATCGCATGCGGCCCTTGATCTGATAATGGAGCAAAAAGAGCCGGAGCTTAAAAAAGGGCTTGTATTCTGTGACAGAAATGTTGAAAAAGATGGAAATATCTTTTATCTGCCCTGGTATATGATTATGTTTTTGCAGGATTAAACAGCGTTGAATAATGCAGAGTTATTACAGTGGAAAATAAGGATGATATTTTGATGAAAAATCTAAAGCAGCTTAAAAGCTTATTTAACTTCATTGACGGAAGCCCAACATGTTTTCATGCGATAGCAAATCTGGAGAAAATGCTTGAGGATGAAGGTTTCGTCAGACTGGATGAGAAGGATATATGGGAAATTGAAAGCGAAGGGAAATATTATGTTAACCGAAACGGCTCATCGATAATTGCCTTTGTTATGCCGGCTCAAAAACCGGCAGGTTTTCATATGGTGGCAGCGCATAGTGATTCGCCCTGCTTTAAGCTCAAAGAATCGCCTGAAATAGTAGTAGATGACGCTTATCTTAAGCTGAATGTTGAGAAATATGGCGGAATGATTCTTTCAACGTGGCTGGATAGACCGTTATCAATAGCAGGCAGGGTTGTAGTAAAAAGTAATAATGCTTTGGAAAGCCGTCTTGTTAATCCGGACAGGGATGCTGCAATCATACCCAATCTTGCAATTCATATGAACAGGGATATGAACAAGGGAATAGAGTACAATCCACAGGTTGATATGCTGCCGCTTATAGGGGAGGCGGCTTCAAAGAAAGAGTTTTTAGAGCTTATAGCAAAAGAGGCTGCTGTATCGCCGGAAGAAATTTTAGGTTCAGACCTCTTTTTATATAACAGGGATAAATGCCGCTTGATTGGAATAGACGATGCTTTTATTGCAGGCCCCAGACTGGACGATTTGGAATGTGCCTTTGCAGGAATGACTGCATTGGTCAATGAAAAACCCGGGAATTACATCAATATCTGTGCAGTCTTTGATAATGAGGAAGTAGGGAGCAGGACCAGGCAGGGAGCGGATTCCACTTTTTTGAAGGATGTACTTGTAAGAATATGTACCAAGCTTGGTGTGGATGAAGAAGGATATAGGCGCATATTGGCAGACAGCTTCATCATTTCGGCAGACAATGCACATGCCTTGCATCCAAACCATCAGGAGAAAGCAGATGTAACCAATAAGCCTGTGTTAAATGGAGGAATAGTCATCAAGTACCATGGCAGTCAGCGCTATGCTACCGATGCGTATTCCGCGGCATATATGAAGGATATCTGTAAGATGGCAGGAGTGCCGTATCAGTCCTATGCCAATCGTTCTGATATTGCGGGGGGCAGTACACTTGGAAATATTCTGACATCTCAGGTGTCGGTAGATATGGTGGATATCGGTTTGCCGCAGCTTGCCATGCATTCTGCTATGGAAACGGCAGGCGCTAAGGATGTTGATTATCTGCTGGATGCATTCAGGACGTTTTATATGAGGTGAAAAGTTAATATAATGAAGATATTTAAGATATTTCCGCTGAAAGTTACACGCCATAAAAGTCGGTTTTAGGCGTTTTTAAAAGGTTTTTTCAGCGGAAAATTTTTACTTGACAATATACCCTATAGGGGTATATACTGAATATTGCAATATACCCCCATAGGGTATTGGTCAAAGATTTGCTGACAGGTGAAGTATATTTGAGACGATTATTTCCAAATATAACAAGTATATAAAGAGGTATGTATGAATCAAAACGAAGACAGTAAAACTAAGGAACGTTCGGAAAAAGAATATAAGGATCTTATGAATCGCTTAAAAAGAATTGAGGGGCAGGTCAGAGGTATACAGGGGATGCTTGAGGATGATGCCTATTGTACGGATATATTAATACAGGTAGCAGCCGTGAATGCAGCCTTAAACAGCTTCAACAAGGTTCTGCTTTCCAATCATCTTCATACCTGTGTGGCAGAGAATATCCGTTCAGGAAATGATGAAGTTATAGATGAGCTTGTGACACTCATGCAGAAGCTGATGAAATAAGAATAAGCAAAAAAGTATAAGCAAATGAATAAGAGAATGTGAAATTGAGCAGTAAATGATGATGAAGTAAAATATCAGGAAAGGCGAGAAAATGGAGCAGTATATAATTACAGGAATGAGTTGTGCGGCCTGCAGTGCCAGAGTGGAAAAGGCGGTGTCCAAGGTTCCGGGAGTGGAAAGCTGTTCAGTCAGTCTGCTTACGAATTCTATGGGAGTAGAGGGAACTGCATTACCGGAAACAATAATTGCAGCAGTCGAGGCGGCAGGGTACGGGGCGGCTAAAAAGTCTTCCGCAGCGGCAAAAGGCGAAGCGTCCGATGCAGGAACAGCATCTTATGACAGTATGTTAGAGGATAAGGAAACCCCGCTTTTGTTAAAAAGAATGATTGTCTCGATTGTAATTCTTATACCGCTTATGTATTTATCCATGGGACACATGATGTGGAACTGGCCGCTGCCCGGTTTTTTTGACAATAATCATATTGCCATGGGACTGGTACAGCTCCTGCTCACTGTTGCAATTATGGTTATAAATCAGCGGTTTTTCGTAAGTGGTTTTAAGAGCCTTGCGCACAGGGCACCTAATATGGATGCGCTTGTTGCGCTGGGGGCAAGTGCGGCTATGGTATACAGTATATATGCATTGTTTGCAATGACGGATGCTCAGATACAGGGAAATCATGAGGCCGTTATGGGTTATATGCATGAGTTTTATTTTGAATCTGCGGCTACGATTCTGACGCTGATTACTGTCGGAAAGATGTTAGAGGCACGTTCAAAGGGAAAAACAACGGATGCCTTAAAAGGTCTTATGAAACTGGCGCCTAAAAAGGCAGTGGTTGACCGTGATGGTCAAGAGGTGGAAGTTGATATCACCCAGGTCAGGATAGGAGATATATTTGTAGTAAGGCCGGGAGAAAATATACCTGTGGACGGTGTTGTAGTTGAAGGTACCAGTGCAGTCAATGAAGCGGCATTAACCGGAGAGAGTATTCCTGTGGATAAACAGGCAGGTGACACGGTATCGGCAGCAACTTTGAATCAATCGGGCTTCTTGCGCTGCGAGGCAACAAGAGTTGGTGAAGATACCACTTTGTCACAGATAATAAAGATGGTCAGCGATGCTGCGGCTACCAAAGCGCCGATTGCCAAGGTCGCAGATAAGGTTTCGGGAGTTTTTGTGCCGACAGTAATCACCATTGCCATATTGACCGGTATAGTCTGGAGCATTGCCGGAGAAAGTTTCGGCTTTGCTCTTGCAAGGGGAATTTCGGTACTTGTAATAAGCTGTCCCTGTGCTCTTGGTTTGGCAACTCCGGTTGCGATTATGGTAGGAAACGGCAGGGGCGCCAAACATGGAATTATGTTTAAGACGGCTCAGTCTTTGGAACTTACAGGAAAGGTTCAGATTGCAGCACTGGATAAAACCGGCACTATTACAAGCGGAGAACCGAAGGTGACGGATGTGGCTCCGGCAGGAAGCTGTACGGAAGAAGAGCTGCTTAAACTTGCTTTCGCATTGGAACAGAAGAGTGAACATCCGCTGGCCAAGGCAATCATAGAGCTGTCTAATGAAAAAGGAATTCATGAGCAGGCAGCAGATGATTTTCAGGCTGTACCGGGAAACGGTTTGACCGGAATCCGTCGGAATGAAGAACTGGCAGGAGGAAATCTTGCTTTTATAAGGACTAGGGCTAAAGTACCCGAAGAAGCAGCCGGGCAGGCAGAGCGCTTTGCCAATGAAGGAAAAACACCGCTATTTTTCAGTAAAGCCGGAGTTTTCCAAGGAATAATTGCAGTGGCTGATGTGATGAAAGATGACAGTTCCCGGGCGATAAAAGAATTGCAGGGAATGGGAATAAAAGTAGTTATGTTAACCGGAGATAATGAACGGACTGCAAATGCGATTGGAAAGCAGGCCGGAGTTGATGAAGTTATTGCGGGAGTTCTCCCTGACGGAAAGGAAAGCGTTATCAGAAGCTTACAGGAACGCGGCAAGGTGGCTATGGTGGGAGACGGTATTAATGATGCACCGGCATTGACCAGAGCGGACATCGGTATTGCAATAGGGGCCGGAACCGATATAGCGATTGATGCGGCAGATGTTGTGCTTATGAAGAGCAGATTGAGCGATGTGCCGGCTGCAATACGTTTGAGCAGGGCAACACTTAAGAATATATATGAGAACCTGTTTTGGGCGTTTTTCTATAATGTAATAGGTATCCCGCTTGCTGCCGGTGTTTTATATCCTGCATTTGGACTTAAACTTAATCCTATGTTTGCCGCGGCAGCAATGAGCCTGTCGAGTTTCTGCGTGGTAAGTAATGCGCTTAGGTTGAATCTTTTTAAAATGAGTGATGGCTCCGGTAAGGAAGGGTATACTAACCATAATAGTCAAAACAGCGATATGATAAACACATTAATCACTGATAATAGAAAAAGTAATAGTAACAATCATAAAAATAAAAGTAATAATAAGGAGGCTGAAAAAATGGAAAAGACAATGGAAATCAAAGGAATGATGTGCGCACACTGTGAGGCAACGGTTAAGAAGGCGCTGGAGGAATTACCTCAGGTAAGTGAGGCGGCAGTGAGTCATGAGAAAGGGACTGCGGTAGTCAATCTGAATGAGGAGATTTCAGACGATGTTTTAAGGAAAACAGTGGAAGACAAAGACTATGAAGTTGTTTCAATAAACTGAGAGGAATTACTGTATAAAATGTAATCATATGCTAAAATGAAGAATAGCAATTATGATATCTGAAATTGCACATGATAAAAACCGTACTCATATAGTATATTAATTGTATTGGATTTGACCAGTGCGGTCAATAGGAGTGCGGTATGCCGTCACAGAAGTTTGAAAATTTGTTGAATCTGGCTTTGGAAACGCCTATGGAGGAGCGAAATCAGTCGCTTGAATTGAATGTCGGATATGAAAGAGAGGACAATACCTGGGAGCTGATAGTAAAGTATCATGGAGATCTCAGAGCAGGATTGTCTTCTTTTTTTGCACTGCCGCAGGGAAATCTGCTGCAGATAGAAGAATTGATAGCCGGTTATGCAATTATAACCGTACCGGAGTCGTTTGTTGATGCCCTGGCAGCAGTAGAGGAAATCGAGTATATAGAGAAACCTAAGAGGTTGTTTTTTGAAACTCTTCAGGGAAAAATATCATCATGCATTATACCGGGCAGTCAGCTTGAAACTACTTTGCGCGGAGCTGGAGTCATAGTGGCGGTCATAGATTCAGGTATAGCATGGAGAAATCAGGATTTTCGTAATGCAGACGGAACAAGCCGGATATTGTATCTATGGGACCAGACACTTCAGCCGGAACAGATAAGGGAAAGAATTATGCAAAGCGGAATTGTTTCTGAAACGGGAGCGGTGGAGTATGCTCCACCGGAAGGTTTTTATAGCGGAGCGGAATTTGATAATGCCCGGATTAATGCAGCGTTGAATGCAGCTTCTGAAGCGGAAGGAAATCTACTGGTTCCAAGTCTGGATACATCAGGGCATGGAACAGCGGTTGCAGGTATTGCGGCAGGAAACGGGAGGCTTTCCGGTGGTGTTTATGCGGGAGTTGCACCGGAAAGTGAGCTTATAATTGTGAAGCTTGGAACACCAAGAGCAAATTCTTTTCCCAGAACAACAGAACTTATGCGCGCATTGACTTATGTGGTCAAAAAGTCTCTGGAACTGCGAAGACCTGTTGCCATAAATCTGAGTTTCGGAAATACCTATGGAGCACATAACGGGACTTCTTTATTGGAACGCTTTATTGATAATGTTTCGGAAATAGGCAGGAATGTTATCTGCGTAGGAAGCGGCAATGAAGGTGCATCAGGTGGGCATACCGGAGGCAGCGTTGGGGTGACAGGCAGTGGCAATTCTTTAGGGAGTATAAGTAATAATCTTAATACTGCACTAAATACCTCAACTGCCGTAGTTGAACTTGTCGTAGGAAATTATGAGTTCGGCATAAATGTCCAACTCTGGAAAGATTATGTTGACAGGTACAGTATACGCCTGATTTCTCCTACAGGGGAGAGTTTCATCGTGGATACGGATAGACCTGGTAAACAGACTTATATTCTTGAACAGACCAAAATACTTTTGTATAACGGTGAACCAGCACCTTATCTTACCAGTCAGGAAATATATTTCGATTTCCTTCCATTAGAAAACAGAAGCTATATAAATAGCGGAGTCTGGACATTTGAATTGGAGGCAATAAAAACAATTACCGGTAATTATACCTTTTATCTTCCCTCGGGAACGGTACGCTCGCAACAGACCAGATTCTTAAGACCGACACCGAATGTGACACTGACAATTCCGTCTACCGCCTCCAAAGTAATAACCGTGGGAGCTTATCAGACTACATTAGAAGCATATGCTGACTTTTCAGGGCGTGGGTATCTGTATCAGGACAGATTGGGCGGACGAATAGAGGGTTCCTTTATCAAACCCGATCTTGTGGCTCCGGGAGTCAATATTGTAGCTCCCACCAGAGAAGGAGGCTATGAACCGGTCACGGGGACATCATTTGCCACGCCCTTTGTCACCGGAGCGGCGGCGCTGCTTATGCAGTGGGGTATAGTTGACGGTAACGACCCCTATCTGTATGGGGAAAAGGTAAAGGCCTATCTGCGCAAAGGTGCCAAGCCCATAAGAGGTGAAAGGGTATATCCCAATGAACGGGTTGGGTATGGAGCGTTGTGTTTAAACTCAAGCTTGCCGGGATAATTTAGAACGTTGGACAAAAATACCTGCAGTTTTTAACCTGCAGGTATTCTTTGTTTTTATAAAACCTTAGATAAAAATTCTTTAAGACGCGGATTCTTAGGATTACCGAAAAATTCCTCCGGCGGACCGCTTTCTAAAATCTGTCCCTCGTCAATAAAAATCACCTTGTTAGCCACTTCTCTTGCAAATCCCATCTCGTGGGTTACGATGATCATAGTCATTCCTTCCCCCGCTAACGATTTCATCAAATCCAGAACCTCGCCTACCATTTCAGGATCCAGGGCACTTGTGGGTTCATCAAACAGAATGACGTCGGGATTCATAGCCAGAGAGCGCACAATGGCAACTCTTTGCTTCTGACCTCCGGAGAGGGTAGAGGGATAAACATCCGCTTTGTCCTCTAGACCGATTCGTTTTAGGAGAGCAAGCGCTTCTTCTCTTACTTTTTTATTGATTTCTGCTTTGGTTGCAGTGATTGGAAGCAATTCCTTTTTCTCCGAATCCTTCCGGAACAGATTGGAAATGCGGATGCCCAGATTTTTGCGTTTGTCTCTGCGTATATCCCGACATTGAAGATACATGGGAGCTAGCATGATGTTTTCTATAACTGTCTTATTATTAAAAAGGTTAAAGTGCTGGAATACCATTCCCATATGTCTTCTGTGTACATTGATGTCCACCTTCATGTCCGCAATGTCCACTCCGTTAAAGATAATCTGTCCGCCTGTAGGGTCCTCCATACAGTTTAGGCAGCGCAGGAAAGTACTCTTGCCGGAGCCGGAAGGGCCGATAACCACCACAATATCGCCTTTATCAATTTTAACATTAATGCCGCGAAGTACCTGCATTTCGCCAAAATGTTTTTCCAGATTAATTACGTCTATCACTTTTTCTCAGGCTCCTTTCCATAATTTTAATACCAGCGCTGATTATCAGCACAAGCAGGATATAAATGGCTGCCATAACCAGATAAGGAACCATAAACTCGTAACTGTTACTGCCGATATAGTTAAACGCCACATAAAGATCCGCCGCGCCCACAAAGCTGACAACGGAGGTTTCCTTCACCAGGGCAATAAATTCGTTGCCAAGGGTAGGGAGGATATTCTTTACCGCCTGAGGTATTACGATTTTTACCATAGTTGTGCCAAAACTTAAACCCACCGCGCGTCCTGCCTCCATTTGTCCATGGTCTACGGACAAAATACCGCTTCGCATGATTTCGGATATGTAAGCGCCGCTGTTGAGGCCAAATACCAAGATAGACACCTGTACGCCCGTAATGCGAAGACCCATCAGGGGCAGCATAACGTAATAGAACACCAGCAACTGCACCACGATAGGCGTGCCGCGGAACAGCCCTACATAAAAGCTGCAAAAACCGTTTAAAATACGGGGCAGCAGCTTATACTTGGGTATAACCCTGACCGTAGCAATCAGCGTACCGATGATAATACCGATGATCAAGCCCAGAACAGCGATCATAAGGGTGTTTTTTAAACCCTCTATGACCTTTACATAACCGTTCTGTTCCATAAATATATATATGAAGTTATCTACTTTTTGACTAAAATTTCCCATTTAAGCCTCTATCCTACTGCATCTTATTGATGGATTCCGTAATGAAAGCTGCCGGTGCGGAATCAATAATAACATACTGAATATTGCCGTTTAATAAATCCTGTACCGCAAGGGCTCCGTTCTTGTAGCCGACTGCCTGTGCATCAAAGCCTTCAAATTCCCAGTCTTCATCGCCTTCTACATAGAACTGGCCTGTTGTACCGTTCTGAACGCCGATTTTTACATTGCTGTCCTTTTCGTTCAAAATTGCCTCTACAGCAGCGGCATCCGTGCAGGAATCAAACTCCGTATCATCGGAAAGGGTAATCAGCCTTTGGGAAGCAACATAATAGGATGATGAAAATGTCACATATTCTTCTCTGTCCGGCTTAACTGTCAGCCCTGCCATTGCAATATCGCATTTCTGCTGGCCTACTGAAAGACATACGGCATCAAAATCCATATTCTGTATAACCAGCTCTTTGCCAAGGTAGTCTGCCAACGCTGCGGCAATCTCCATATCCACACCGTAGTAGCTGTCACCCTGGGTGTATTCAAATGGTTCAAAAGCTGCGTTAGTTGCAACTAACAACTGATCTTTGCTATCGTCCAAAGTTGCGGAAGTTACCGGATCGGGCGTACCGTCACCGAAATACTTGTTACAGATTTCATCAAAGGTACCGTCGTCCTGAATCTGCTTTATGAAGTCATTGACGGAATTAAGCAGCTCAGGCTGGGTCTTATCCACACCGAAGGCATATTCCTCATCGGTCAGATCCACCTGAATTACCTTTACGGTTCTTTTAGCGCTGTTACTGCCGCTATTATTGCTGTTTCCGCCATCATTACCGTTACCATTACCGTTGCCGCATCCGGCTAAGGCTGCCATAACAGTTACTGTGGCAAGTGTGATTGTAATAAACTTTTTCATATCATATCCTCCTCTTTTTATATGCTATGTTGCATTGTACTTTGTAATGTATCATATATTTCGGTGTATTGCAATATTTTTGCTCAAGCCGTGATATTTTGAATCTCTTGAAATTTTTTGAATTCTAAAATTCTGAACCGCTTAAAGATATTGCGATTCCTGTAAGATTATCTTATAATAGGAAAGATTGAAAGAATTGAAATAGATGAAATAATTGAAATAGATGAAATAATTGAAATAGATGAAATAATTGAAATAGATAAAATAATTGAGGAGAACGTTGTGAGGAATTCATCTTGGAAAAGTCCTCTGATGCTGTTTCTTACGGCAGTCATTTGGGGTATTGCATTTGTTGCACAAAGTGTTGGTACGGAATACGTCGAAGCATTTACGTTTAACTTTATACGGTGTATGATCGGTGGCCTTACATTGATTCCTTGTATTTTTCTGATGGATAAATTGAATACCCGGAAAAAAAGCGAGGATACTCATTCGTCCGGTAGTACTACAGATGGGGATAAAACACGACGTACATTGCTCATCGGTGGATTTTTCTGCGGAGTGATTCTGTTTGTGGCAAGCAATCTGCAGCAGCTTGGTATCCAATACACAGGTGCCGGCAAGGCCGGTTTTATTACGGCGATGTACATTGTTCTGGTTCCTATATTGGGGATTTTTTTAAAGAAAACGATAGGAATAAATATCTGGATAAGTGTGCTTCTGGCGGTGGCGGGACTCTATCTTTTGTGTATCACGGAGGGGTTTTCCGTTGGCCGCGGTGATATTCTGGAATTACTGTGTGCACTTGTTTTTTCAATACATATCCTTGTGATTGATTATTTTTCTCCAAAAGTGGACGGAGTAAAGATGTCATGTATCCAGTTCTTTGTCTGCGGACTGTTTTCCGGTATTTGTATGCTGATTTTTGAAACGCCGGATATTCATTCGATTATGCAGACCTGGCTGCCGATTTTGTATGCCGGCGTGATGTCCTGCGGCGTGGCATATACATTACAGATTTTGGGACAGAAGGGAATGAATCCGACGGTTGCATCCTTGATTTTGTGTCTGGAGTCGGTGGTCTCGGTAATTGCCGGCTGGATTTTGCTTGGTCAGAATCTGAGCAGGAGAGAGCTGGCGGGATGTGTGCTGATGTTTGCGGCAATTGTTCTGGCGCAGCTTCCGAAGAGAGAGAATAGAGGGAGGTTAACATAACATGTCTTTTCCTGTACCACAGCATTTCACATCAATTGATGATGCTATCCATACACTTTTTGGAAGTGAAATTAAAATTGCACGTACCGACAGGATTTCCGGCGGTGACATCAACGATGCATACGGATTGACGCTGACTGATGGAACACATATTTTTATGAAGTCCAATTCTAAGGGAAATGCTTCATTTTTTACTGCGGAAGCAATGGGGCTGAGTGCCATTGCACAGACTAAAGCTATTGGGACGCCGGATATTATCTGTACAGGCACCGATGATGGCAGGTTTGGCTGTTCCTTTTTGCTTATGGAATTTATTGAAAGCAAGGGACATATCTCAAATTACTGGGAGACTTTTGCCCATCAGTTGACTGCAATGCACAAGGCTCCGACAGGGAATTTTGTTGACGGAGGAAAATACGGTTTTGTCTGCGATAACTATATTGGTGCGCGGAAACAGATAAATACTGCTAAGGAAAGCTGGATAGCTTTTTTCCGTGACTGCCGGCTGGAACCGCAGTTTAAAGCTGCCGCTGCATACTTTGATTCGGCAGACTTAAAAAAGATATCGAAACTGCTTGATCATATTGACAATGTTCTTGTGGAACCCGGGCAGCCATCACTATTGCATGGTGATTTGTGGTCCGGAAATTTCATAACAGGAAACGATGGTAAAGCCTGGCTTATTGACCCGGCGGTTTATGTTGGACATGCAGAAGCGGATATTGCCATGACAGAGCTTTTCGGCGGATTTTCACAGGCATTTTATGCTGCCTATGAGGAAACAGGTCTCATGCAGCCCGGATATAGCGGTCGCCGCGATATATATAATTTGTATCATCTTTTAAATCATTTGAATATGTTCGGGCGTTCGTACCTTTCATCCGTTAAACGTATTGTAGATAAATATGCGAAATGACGTATTTAATATGACAAATTAAAATTACATTAGTTATTTCAAAAAATGTTTGCATTTTGGAATTGGCAGGATTATACTATTGAATAGAAAAGGAGGAATGTTCTCATGAGAATAGGCGGTATTGGTAATGTTTACCCTACTTATGTATATAATCCGAATACGGTAGATGCTTCCAGCATGAATAAGTTATCCAGGATTTCGGATAATGTGTTGGATAAAAAGGTAGATTACTCAGAGACTACTGCGCAAGAGAATCAGAATCCGTTGAAAAAGGGGGAGACCTTAGATTTTGAAGGAATTCTGGCAAAACAGATGCAGCAGAGTCAGAATCGTGCAGCAAAGGTTATGCCAAACGGGTTAGAGCCTGCAAAAGAGCAGAATAATACTGAGGAAGTTAAAAAAGATGAATCTCAGGTTAAGGTTGAAACACTGAATGTCAATGCAAATAAGAATGCCGAGAATGCTGCAGCAGAAAACAATTCAAATGTAACACAGATGCAGAGAGCGATTCAGGCATATGAGATGTTTATGACAGCATAGTATATACTTAAGAGTATTACATAAATCAGTATGTAAATGAAATTTAAAGAGGGCAGTTCCGCAAGTCGTTACAGACTTTGGGAATGCCCTCTTTTTGTATGCCGCGAGATTCCGGGATAGGTGTAAAGCGTTATTCAGATGCCAGCCGTTTAACTCTTGACATAGCATTTTTTACAGGCGGAAGTAATAGAACTATGACTGTTACCACGCCTTCGACTAAAATATATGCGTAGTTGTACGCAATAGGATAAATGGCTGCAAGAGACTGTGGGAAGGACTCAGGCATATAGTCCATCCAGTATAAGTAGCCGCCGATTGTATGGAACAGACCTCTCATAAAAATGGCAAAGATATAGCCTGTGATAAGTCCGTTTTTCTTATTGTGGAAAAAGCCGGACAATCCAAGCGCAGCAAATGCAAGTATATAGTCCATGCAGGCCTGCAGAGGGGAAAGGATATAGCTGCCTCCGCCTTGTATGAACTGTAGAATACCGTAGGCAAAGCCTGCACTTATTCCTATCTTAGGTCCGTACCAGTAGCCGATCAAAGTAACAAAAAGCATTGAAAACAGGGTTGCCGAGCCGCCCCAGGGCATATGAACGATCTTAATATAGGATGTGATAAAGCCGAGAGCAACTGCCGCTGCGGAAAAGACCAGCTGTTTTGCGGAAAAAACATCAGAATTGTCTTTTTTATCAGCTCCATTACTGTCATTATCCTTTTCTCTGCTTTTTAAAAAGGCTGTAAGCAGGATCAGGACAGCTGTAATTACTGCAAAGAGAACCGTTCCTTTGGTTGTAAGCGAATAATAACCGTCCGCTTGATTAAAAAATAGTGACATAAAAAAACCTCCTTTAAGTTACTAAGGAGGAACACACCATATCAATTGTATGCACGCGAAATTCCAATTTGCCATACATACAAAAGATTCATTTGCTTCCTTACGCCGGTATTATCCGGTTCAAGTAGTGAGGGTTAGAAATATTGTGAATATTTCAATCTCAGCATGTGCTCCCCTAGCGATTATTTAGTTAACATAATAGTGCCTATATCACCAGCTTATGTATATTGATACTATAAAGATATATTATGTATTTGTCAAGCTTTAAGACTTATGAAGGCATATATAAATTGAAATTTATAGAGTTTTGATTTGAATTTCCCTTATTTTTCAAGGCTTCCAGAACCTATCATAGTGAAACTTTATGCATTTTCCCTTGTTTTTGCCCTTACGGACAATTAACAAGGGAAAATTATTATTGAT
>JAFLTH010000033.1 GCA_022510525.1 Lachnospiraceae bacterium
AGTTCATTGCTGTAAGATTGTGTTGTACTACCATAATATATTCCTCCTTGAATTTGATGCGGCATCCTTGCCGCTAATTTTTGTTTTGTAATGGTTCCTCCGGCTCGTACGCTGCCATCGGCTCCATTACTGTTGGTCAAGTAAATAATTAGCTTGCTTTACTTGTATTATATATCGGAATATCTCCGATTTACTTTAGGGCTTTTTAAAATTTTTTTTAAAATATTTTTAAACTTAAAATCGCCCGTAAGTACTACTTCTTATTGTCATAAAACTGAGGAGCCACGTAATTTAGCTTATTCATATTGTTATAATAGTTGTTAGCCACCTTGGTTTTAGACACGGCCTTCTTAATCTCACCGGCCTTCTGCTTGAAATGGTTCTCAGCACGCAGCTGATTACGCATTCTGGCGGTATTGATCTTTACCACCTTATCGGTAATATGCTGGATATTCTCCTGCATCTGCGTTATCTCAGCCCTGTACATAGACTTGTTACCCACAATTTCGGTACGTACTCTATCATACAACGACTCAAAGCCATCGTCAAGCTTTTCTAATTCTTCTACCAAATCACCGATTTTCTGAACGGATGCATCTAGGGCATCCATATCCAGCGTTTCCTGCTTCAGGATATCCTCCTGCAGCTCATTTTGTGTGATAATCTCATCAAGTACGAGATTCTTCTTTTCAAGACTCTGCAATAATATCTGTGCAATATTCTGACTCATGCCTGCCCTCTCTACGCCTGATTACAGCGTTTCATAACTTCTTTCCATGTATCCCTTACACTCCTAAGGTGCATATTGACTTCTTCCAATATTGCCTTATCTTTGGTCATATTTGCATCTAAAAGTCTCTGCAGTAGATATATATAAATTTTGTCAAATTCTTTGGCAACCTCATATTTATGATCCAGCGTATTTCTAAATTCTTCTATGATACGCTGTGTCTTCTTAATATTAACGTGAGCCTTCTCTGTTTCACCGTTTTCTATTGCTATAATAGCGATATTACAGAACTTGATAGCACCCTCGTACAACATAAGTGTTACTTCTGCCGGTGAGGCCGACAATATTTTATTTTGAGTATATTCTGCAAAGGGATTACGCGCTGGCATAGTCATTCTCCTCCTTGATCTTAACACACCATTCCAGACTGATTATCAGCCTCCCAGTATACTTGCAAGAGAACTGCTTCTGGATTCCAGTTTGGCCATAGCCACTTCCATCTTGGAAAACTTGCTGTACCACTTATCCATCAAAGCATTCAGCTTCTCTTCTTCTCTGGCAATCTTATCGGTATAATCATTATACTCGTTCTTCATCTGCTTATCGTTATAAACAGTGAATGCGCTGCTCATAGTAGTAGATGACATCTTCGCTGTTAATTCATCATACAGGTTATTAGCTAAACCTACGAAGAAATTCATAACACCTTCTGAATTGTTTGAAATCAAGGCCTTTAACATATTGTATTCGCCCTTTGTCTTATCATCATCGGCATCTCCGTCAATATGATAAGCATTTCTCTCATTCTCTGCTGCTTCAAAATATCCAAGAGTGTTGATTCCAAAATCAGACAGATACAACTGCTGACCATTGATATTCACACCCTTTAAAAGTATGGACGACATTGCAGAGCTTACCGAACTCAGAGTGCTGTCGCGGCGAAGCAGAGATTCTTTAATCTTCTTCTCCCATTCCTCGATTTCACTTTCACTAAGAGCTTCTTTCTCTTCACTTGTAAGAGGTTCATAACCGGTTGATGCTTCAGCATTGTACAATGAAGACATCTCATTGATCAGGCTGTTATACTCCTTAAAGAAGTTCTTAATCATATCATAGACACCATCGGTATCGTTAGCTGTTGTGATAGTGATTTCCTTATCGGTTACCTCATTGGCTGTAATCGTAAGTCCGTTTACGCTGAAGGTATTATTCATTGAAGTAAACAAAGCTCCATCAATAATAACCTCGGCATCTTGAGCGTTAACCTTGGAAGCACCGAGCCACTTGGAATAATCGCCGCCCTCTTCCAATGCATCCAGAGATTTCTGTGCATACTCAATTCTTTTATCAAACTCTTGTCTGATTTCATACTCGAGCTTGGTCTTACCGCCAAATTCGGAATACTCAGTCTCATCAAGATATGTGTCATTTTCTGCAATCTGAGCCTTATTGCTCTCTATCTTATCATTATTGGACTCAAGAGTTGTTTTGTTCTGTTTTGTTTTTAAGACTTCATCATACCATTTGTTTATGGAATCAACCTGTGCCTGCATCGCATCAGAAACGGTTCCATCAGCCTGAGCTTTGTCATACTCCGCCTTGAGACCGCCCTGGCGCTCCATAACAGGTTTAGTGTTATCATAAACAGGTTTAGTCTTATCATAGACAGGGTTGCCTTCATCATCTGTTACAAGCTCACCATCATCATTTGTTGCCTGCTCATAAACCAGATTGCCATCCTCATCTACCTTCTGCTCATAAACCGGATTACCATCGTCATCCTTTTTCGGCTGTAATTCACCATATACTATATCATCTATTAAGCCAAAAATTTCCTTCTCAGCATCGTCATATGCAGTCTTAGCATCGTCATATGCCTGCTGTAATGTCTCTATTTCATCCTCATCAGGCTCTTCAGCATTCTTGGCTTTATCAAGAGCATCCTTAGCATCCAACATCTTATTGTAGAGACCGTTGTCACCGTATAACTCCTTGGTAGCCTGTGATAAATCTTTTCCGAATTTACTCTTAAACTTTTGACCAAAATAATCCGAATCATGTCCCTGCATACTCTCAAGCAACTCTTTGTTAGCATCTGCTAACTCTTTATTTGCCTGTTCCAGACTCTCGATATCGGAATTCAGCTTATCATTGGCAGCCTCATACGCAGCCTTACGCTTTGCCATTTCTTCTTCAACAGCCTTATCATAAGCCGCACTATCAGTGGCATAATCAGCCCACTTCTTAAGTTCCGGGTTTTTACTGATATCATCAGCTGACAAAAGTCCCAATGCAGCAAGCGCATTCATACCGCCTTCGTCATTAGCCATAAAATAGAAGTTATTGACCGCACCGGTATTCTTGGAACTTACAAAAATTCTCTGGCTGTCTGCATCATAATTACAGTTCAGACCGGTACTCTTTATCATATTCACTATATCATTAATAGTAGTATTTTCATTAACTTCAAATTCCAGATACTCGCCCTGAGTACCCATTACCCTAAAACTTCCGGATAAATTGGTCTCCGGATCCATACCGTTAAATTTACGAAGAGTAGCGAGATCTGCACCGCCGGTAAAACGAACACCACTTGCTGTCTCAAGGCTTCGTCCCGTAAGCTTAGCACCTTTAGCCAGTTGATTAACCTGAACGGTTCTTGTTCCGTCCACTGCACTGTCGCTGGTTTGAACAGTTATTGCGCTGGAGTTGGAAACCTTGGTGGTCTTCTTAAGATAAGAACCCTGATAACGCATACTGTCAAGTACATTGGTATAGAAATTGTAAATCTTTGTATTGAGAGCCTTCCATGCATCCTGCTTCCAGCTCAGTTTGGTCTGAGCCTTAACAAGTTTCTGCTTCTTCATACTCTTAGCCGATACCAGCTCAGAGATGATGCTCTCTGTATCAAGTCCGGAATACATTCCGGTAACTCTAATAGCCATCTGTTTACCCTCCTATCTCTTCTCGTCTATGAGGATTCCTGCCATCTCCCACACCTTCGCAATCATATCGAGAGTTTTCTCCGGCGGGAATTCTTTAATGATCTCCTTGGTGTCTTTATCAACAATCTTGATCATAATTCTGTTAGTCTCCTCATGGACACCAAAAACAGCCTCTTCATTGGTGTTGCCAATCTTGCGATTCATCTCTTCTATCGCTTTTTTCAGCTGGTCAGAAGCTGCCTGTGTAGAATTTTTAATCTCCTGTTGTCTGCTTTTAGCATCGCTGCCCTTATTGGAATCACTGCCGGATTCACTGTTTTCTTCCTGAGTTTTTACAACAGATGAGGTAGTTGCGTCCACCTTTACTGCCTGGTCAACCGGTGAAACTTCCATGTCAGCCGGTTGCACAGTCTGCACCTTGGGCATAGCTACATCCTGCGCCTGAAATGTCATTGCACTGCTTAATGGTTCAATTGCCATCGTAATCACCTCCATGTGATATTTGGTTAATAGTAACTTATTTAAATCGTCCTAACTCCTTTTTTTAGAAAAAAGTAGTTCCTTGCAGTATATATCGGAAAAAAATTATAAAAATTTAGGGCATAATAATATTTTTATATTATTTCTATTGGAAGTTTCCCGATTTTACATTAAACTATTATTAAATAATCAAAATTAGAACGATATTTAATCCGATATTATTATAACATATAAACCAGCGAAAGGATAGTAATTATATGGAAATCCTAATTTATCGATACAACAGCATCTGTGAACCGGATATTATTCAGGCATTTGAAACATTTGGCATTACCGTACATCAGGAAAAAATGGAAATGACCGATAAAAGTATCACGCCGTCTCAGTGTGCCATGAAAGTTACCGAATGGATTCTTTCGCACAAGCTTTCTTTTGTATTCAGTATAAACTTCTATCCGGCTATTTCCTATACCTGCAACCGGTTTAAAGTGCCATATGTCTGCTGGAGCGTGGACAGTCCTGTGGCGGAGCTTTTTTCCAATGCTCTGAAAAATGAGTGGAACAGGATATTTCTTTTTGACAGGACACAGTATGAATTCTTTCATCCTTATAATCCTGAGCATATTTACTATCTTCCGCTGGCAACCAGTGTGAAGCGCTGGGAAAAGGTGATACTGGATATGACGGAGAGTGATTATGCCAAATATGACAGTGATGTCACTTTTGTCGGTTCCCTGTATTCCGAGAAGTGTAAGTATGACTCTCTGTCACTTTCCGATTATACGACGGGATATGTAAACGGGTTGATTCAGGCCCAGATGAAAGTTTTTGGATATAACTTCATATATGACACACTTCCCGAGAATGTGATTAATGAAATTGCGGCTGCAGATCCGGATTTTTATAAGGGACAGGATGTTTTTCTGGATACGGACCGCTATCTGGCGGCACACCAGTATATAGGGATGAAACTTGCCAATGTTGAAAGAACCGAGATTTTATCCTCATTATCCGAGCATTTCAACGTATCGCTCTATACCCGCAGCAACACTTCTGCCCTGCCAAAGGTACATAATATGGGCAGTGCAAATACTTTGACGGAAATGCCTAAGATTTTTCATGCGTCTAAGATTAATCTGAATATGACTATGCGTCCGATTGAGACCGGGCTTTCTCTGCGGGTTTGGGATGTCCTGGGCTGCGGAGGGTTCCTGATTTCCAATTATCAGTCGGAGATTCCGGAGTATTTCGAGATTGGGAAGGATTTGGAGGTGTATGAAAGCACTCAGGATTTAATCAATAAAATAGACTATTATTTGCATCATGATGCAGAAAGAATAGAAATCGCCATAAACGGGTATGAAAAGGTTGCCAGATACCATACTTATGAGGTTCGGCTTGCAGAGATGTTGAAGGTTATTCTCGATGGCGATTCTTAGGATAGCTCTATTAGAGATAATTAATGGCTGTTTTCCGATTCTTTTAATAAGGTTGCATAATCCGCCCATCTTTTGTCACCGTTCAGATAAGCGTTATTATATGCCTCCGGGAAAAACTGAAGCAGTTCTTTTCCAAAGTAATAAACCTGCGCTCTCCAATCAGGAAACTTTCCGGAAATTATGAAACTGACCGGGTCCATGAAGTACTTGTAAATCATATACCACTCAAATTCTGCGGCATATTCCGATATGGTTTCCTGAGCCTTAGAGAACTTGTTACACATATCTTCATCTCCACCAAGGAAGCCTCTTTTATCCAGCTCGTTTATATATAGCTTCATAATTTCGGCAAGCTGGTATATCCGTTCATTATCGCCCGTTCGATGTATGATACCGTTGATATTATTATAATAATAGTAAAGTGAGTCATTGATATAGTAGTATGATTTGCACGTAAGCATAGCAAGACCGGAGAAAAAGTTATCCTCTCCATATATCATATCCTCCGGAAAATATAATTCATTATCGTCTATGAAGCTTTTTTTATAGAGTCGTCCCCAGACTGCCGTTTTGAATGATTTTAAAATAAGGCTGCCTATATCTTTGGATGTTTCTACTTTTATTAAATAACCATTGTTATTGCTCGTATCAAACTGTTCAGCTGAATCTTCTTCTGCCGCTTTTGCTGATTCTACACCTAATAATTCCGCCATATCAGAAAATGTCTTGTACCCGCATTCCACTACATCAACATCATATAACTTCATCATCTCATACATACGGCTAAGCATTGTAACATCCACTACGTCATCCGCATCCACAAAAGATACATATTCTCCCGTAGCATATTTAAGTCCGATATTCCTTACCGTTCCCGGTCCGAAATTGGTTTCGGATGAGATTACCAGAACATTATCAGGATATTTTTCTTCGTACTTAAGCAGCTTTTCATAAGTTCCATCGGTAGAAGCATCATTAATAAGTATAATTTCCACTTCCCCTGTTCCGTTAAGTATATATGTTTGCTCCTCTATGCTTCTCAAACATCTGTCAATATAGTTTTGTGCATTATAACAAGGTATGATAATAGAAATCTTATCGCTCATTGATACTCTCCTGATAACCAAAATAGGGGCAGCGATAAACCTTCGCTCCCCCTTTAATTCTTCTTCAAACTTCTAATAGCTTAATCATCCCAGCAAATTCTGCAATGCTTCCAAACCATCTACATTTATAGCTGCTTTGTTCGCATCCTGAATCTGTACATAGACTTCCTTACGATATACAGGCACTTCCTTCGGTGCGTTAATGCCAAGCTTCACCTGTTCTCCCTTAATCTCCAACACTGTGATTTCTATGTTGTTGTTAATGATGAGTGCTTCGCTCTTTTTTCTTGATAAAGCTAACATTTACTCACCTGCTTTCTTCTTATTTTCATTCAGGATATCATAAATCGGGAATTTCACCTGATATTCATCGCCTTCTACGATAACCTGTGTTGCCATTTTCTCTGTTGCATTGATTATAATAGGGCCTTTAAGATTAACTGACATTTGTGTCACTTCTTTAGGCACCGTCACCGTTACCAATACCAGCATCTCTTCAGGATTCAGCTCACCAATGTGTTTGAGCAGCTCATCATCTACCTCCGGATTATAGTCCGGACATACAATAAGCGGATCCATAACCGGCATTGCAAACGCAGGTTCATCCAGGGACTGCAGCCAGTGAATGGAATCCAGCCCTTTCTCGGAATCGTGTATCATTGCAAACCTGGTCAAATCCGGAAATCCGATGATACCCTTTGGAAATGTAACGATTCTTTCATCATCAATCGTAATCTCGCCAAATATTTTTGTTGTTACTTTCATAATTGTACCCTCTTAAATATAGTTCATTAAGTTAGTCTGCATGATTTTACTGGTTGCCATAAGTGACGCCTCATAAGTAAGCTCCGCACTCTTAAGCTGTACCGTAACCTCAGACATATCTACATCCTCGTTACTGCTCTGAAGATCTTTAAAGGTTGCTTTCTGGTTCATAAGTCTGTCAGTTATGAGATCCAGACGGCTTCCTCTTGTACCGTTATTGGTTACCGCAACATTAACATCATCAATATAGCTCTGATATTTGCTGATCTGGTTCTCAAACTTGGTCTGAACGTTATCGCGTATATAAGTATACGCTTTATTGGCAGCGTCCAGTTTTAACTGAAGATCCTTATATTCCTTAGATTCTTCCGAATATTTCTCCATTTCGGCTTTTATATCGCTGATTGTAGTCTCAACTTCCTGAAGCTGTCTTAAATAGGTCTCAAAATCATCAAGATCTCTCCGAACACCATGTGTAAATACTTCCTTGGCATGAGTATTTACCTGAATAGTCTGATTGAAACCTACATTATAATATATATCCTGATCTTTTTCATCCGGATTATACTCTGTTATAAGATTTCTAATCCTGTTTACCTCTATCTGATATTCCTTGTTCTTCTCAGTTGCTGCCTCGATTACAGCGGGTGCCGCACCAAGGATTCCGTCGTTTCTGAGCAGATTACTTACAGTATTCAGAACATCTACCGTAGCTCCTTCAGCTTTGATAGCCTCCATACTATCGTTAAGTTTCTTGGCATCAAGATAAGCATCATAAACTGCTTTCTCCTCATCTGTTAACCCCGCATATGCTGCTCTTTGCTCTTTCGTTAAACCTTCATATTCTTTCTTTACATCATCTGTTAAGCCCAATAGATCAAATTCGGTCATAGCTGCATCATAAAGACTCTTTACCGCAGCCTTCGCCTCAACTACAAAATCGTGTCTAAGTTCAGCATTAGCAGTTGCAGACTGTTGTGATATTCGTATATTGAGATCCCTCATACTATCTAAAGCTTTCTGTGCTTTGGAAATAGCATTCAGGGAATCATTAAGCGTCTTGTCGGCAGCTTCAAGCTGCATCGCATCTTTTACATTCTTCTGGTCACACTCTATAGCGTGGAAGTAATGTACCGGGTTGATATCTCCTTCTCTCCAGTCGCTCTTGGAGTATTTGACTCTAAGGCTCATATTCTCCTTGCAGTTCTCGGTATAATATTTCTCTCCAAATACAATCTCACCTGTAGACGGAATATATGCAGCATCACATTTGCCGTTTGCAACTGCATAATATGCTTCTTCCGAGTTAGCATATATAGTGATTGAATCAGGAGGTGTAGCTCCGACCATGTCAATCTGAAGCTCATCCGGTTTTATCGTTCTTGGTTCTCCGTCCTCAAGATTAATATCCAGATTATTATAAGACATTCTGAAACGGTAAAGAGTAGTGTTTTCTACATCTCTCTCATCTTTGTTACCATATTTATCTGCGGCATCCTTCCAGTTTGTATAGCTGATTCTTGATATATCACCGTAACCAAAACTTTCCTCTATTACAAAAGTTCTTAAATTCTCCGGATCTTTGGTAAACTGCTCAATATCTTCCTTGGTAAAGGTAATAGGAGTAGCGGTCCTGAAACCTGAGAATATATACCTTCCGGCATAATCCACATTACCGCTTGCATAAAACTCCTTGGTCAGAGATTTCATCTGTGTCAATACTATATCCAGATCGGCATAAGTATATGACTTCTTGGAAGAATCCTCTACCTGCTTATAAAGATCGGTAAGAATCTTACCAACAGTATCAAGTGCATCACCGGTAAGTGAAATCCAGCTGTCTGCATCCGGTGCATTCTTATCATAATACTGAGCTACTGTCGTAACATTGGTACGCAGACGCAGTGCTCTTATGGCAACCACCGGATCGTCGGAAGGTCTTGTAATCTTGCTCTGATTGGTCATCTGGTTATTAAGATGATCTTCCAGCATTTTATTCTGGTTGATATTATAAAGAGAGTTGTTTCTCATAATCTTATTTGTAATTCTCATATTCTTACCTTACCTTTCAATACACTTATTATTCCTCAGTCCGCGATATTTGTGTCATCGACACAAATTCGCAATTTTAAAATCTATGATTTTAAAATTTAGACGCCGGTCTGCAGAATCAATCTGTCATAAATCTCAGTTAACACCTGTATCATCTTGGATGCCAGTGTATAGGAGTTTTCATATTTTACAAGGCTCAATGCTTCTTCATCCTCATCCACACCGGAAATCGAAATTCTCTGATTATCAATACTCACCTCAAGACTCGCATAGGTTTTATAGAATGTATCCGCATTTTTAGCATTCAAGGCTATGTCAGAAAGTACACATTCCAGGAAACCGCCTGCACTCCTTCCACGGAAACTGAACTGATTCGTATCACTTAAAAGTGAGATCACTTTCTTGACCTGTTCACATTCATCTTCCTGTGTCGGGTCATCAACACTTCTGGTTCCAAGTTTAGAAGGATCTTTGTCAAGTTCCGCGAGTATTGAGACATTTTCCGCCGTCATATAATAATAGCCTTTACCATTCCTTCTGGAGTCATTCAACTCCGCTTCGGAATACTGTCCGGTTCCTGTCACATAATTACCTGTGAGCAGAATCCCCGCATCCTTATTATCGGCAGTATAACCTTCTGTAAAAATATCGTTAAGGGCTTTGGAAAAATCACGAAGCCATTCATTCATCTGTGCTATGAAATAAGGAACTCCCTGATAATCAATTTCTGCGCCGATATATGCATCCATTCCCACCTTGCCGTTAACGAGTGCCTCTTCGCTCTTTTTGTTATCTATTGTAAATGTATAATTACCTTCTCCGTCATATGTCCAGTCGGTGTAATAATAAACCTGATTACCAAGTACAATCTTACCGCCCGAATCGGAAAGCTTACATTTACTCATACTGTCCAGATAGTCTGCCGTAGTATTGATTGTAACTTTGGTAGTATCAACATTATAATGAAGGTCCGTTATCGTTCCGTTAAAATATTCTCCGTTATTACCGTCACGCAGCTGAATCAGACCTTTGAGTTCTCCGCCCATGGACCTATTGTAAAGTCCAAATTCCATACCGTTAGACCAGTATATATCATAAAGGCCGTCTATATCGCACTGATTTACCTTCTCACCCGCAGTTCTTGCCACACACATAAGCTGATTGTAAGAGTCAGAATCCACCAGTGTCTGCTCACCGGCAATTCTCAAAATAAGTCTGTTGGCTCCTGACAGATTTCCCGCCTGATCATAAAGAGGTATTTCGGAAACCTCTATATCAACGATTCCGGACAGCTCATCCAAAAGCATATCACGCTTATCTCTAAGTTCATTTGCGGTAACTCCGGTTACCTCAATTACATTTATCTGCTGATTAAGTGTAGCAATCTCCTGCGCTATGGAATTAATCTTATCCACACGCATCTTAATTTCATCATTAACGTCGGACTGCAGATTCTGCAGATTTCCATACATATTGTTAAAATAGTCTGTCATACTCTGGATAGTGGATATAAACTGCTTTTTGGTAGAAGCGGAACTTGCATTCTTGGTTATCTCCTCCAGAGCTGCCGTTATTTGGTTAAAAATCGTTTTAAATCCCGTTGTATTATCATCTGTCAGATAATTTTCTACCATACGGGTATAATATGCCTTAACATCATATTCACCCAGCTTGGTCTCATTTTGACGGAATTTATTATCATAAAATCCATCACGGATACGCTCAATTGCCAATGTTTCGACACCGGCTCCGGCACAACCATAGGATGCAAATACACGCAGAGCATTAGCTGCCTCGGTTGTTACAGCCTGACGGCTGTAGCCTTCCGTACTTGCGTTACTTATATTATTACCGGTAGTATTGAGTGCCGCATTTGCCGCTCTCAGTCCCGAAGATGCTATTGTTAATCCAAAAAATGTAGATGCCATTATATCACCTCTTATCCTTATTATCTAGCCAGTGCCATTATAATATGCTCCAACATCTCACTTATAACATTGATATATCTACTTGAAGCATTGTATGCGTTCTGATACATAACCATATTGGTCAACTCTTCATCCGAAGAAACACCTACAACCTGCTCCCTTGCATTCTCTATTGAATCCACGGTAATTGTCTGGCTTGTCATAATATCACCGTAAACTTCTCCTGAATTAGCCACCTGTGCCACCAGATTTTTATAATATTCCACGAAGTTGACCGGTGTCTGAACATTGGGATTCAGAGTGTATGCATACTCCTGGAAAGCAGCCTTAAGTTTCTCCATTGCGGCATTATCCTCAGAGCCTTCATGCAGTCTGAACTTCAGTAATGCCGGATTCTGGCGTAGCTGCATATTAATCTTAAGATTACCTACATTCCAGCCGCCCTCTATTACTGTACCGTCCGGCAGCGTATATTTTGAACCGTCATCAACCACCTTTTGAAACAGTTGATACGGATTGCCGTTACTATCTCTCAAATATGTAGAATTCGGATATATTTTAGATTCGGCTTCTGCCGCTTCTTTTAAGATATCATTGATTTTGGTAACGACAGAGTTAATAAGCTGGTCGAATTCCGCCTCTATGTTCATAATAATGGACTGTGAAATATGTCTGTCATACCAGCCTGCCTCATATACGCCGTCCGCATTGATATCCTTAAGTTCCTGTGCATAAGCGTGATGATCACCTCTTGCCAACAGTATACTTTTGAGAGAACCGATATCGGTATTCAAATCAGAGGATATCGCCCTTGTGAGGTCAAATACCCTGCATGATGCAAGACTCTCCGGCGGCAGATATTTTTCACCCTCACTATCAAATTTATAACTTGCAAACATCTCCCAGTAAGGAGTGTAATAACCTGTAGAAGGATCTTCATAAAGTGCTATCTTATTAACCAGACTTCCCTTAACCAAGTCCACGCCCTCAAGCTTAACATTTACATATCCAAAGACATCTTCATCATATGAAATGTTAGCTATCTGAGCAAGTTGATCCAATATATAGTTACGCTGATCCCTTAAGTCATTGGCATGCTCCACGCCGCCTTCTATTCTCTGAATCTGGCGGTTAAGAAGCTCTATCTGCTGCGCATACTTGTTAATCTGATCCACCTGGGTTTTAACTGTCTTGTTCATATTGTCCTGATATTCGCAAAGGCTCTCATATACGGCAGATGCCCTTGTTATAAACTCATATGAACGTGTTACAAACAGGTTCTGATTAACCGCATCCGCAGGACTCTTACTGAGTTCTTCAACTGCCTGCCATAAATTAGTTAACGATTCATTAAATTCATGGCCTTCATATGACTCACCCAGAATATTCTCAATCTCGCCCAGCGCACTATAAGAAACATCGTAAAAGGCACTTCTGCCTGATTCACGACGATAATTCTGATCCAAAAAATAGTCTCTAACCTGTCTTGTTTGGGAATAAGTGACACCTAAGCCTAACTGTTTCCAGTTGACTGATCCGGTCGTTGAAATCGTAATATACGTCTTGGCAGCCTGAGATATCTGCTGCCTGGTATATCCGAGAGTATCTAAATTTGACATATTATGCGCCGTAGTATTAAGCGCATTATTTGCTGTTTGTAATCCTGAAACACCAATATAAAGACTGCCCATTAATGACATAGCATTACCATCCTTAACAATTCAATTATTTTACTGTTTTGCATCAAATGACTTCCGATTAATGCCTATTACATCGCCGGTATTATATGCGCCCCGATTGTAATTTGCGGTCTCAGGCGCTGCTTTCACAGAATGGATCAGATTCATATTGAACTGTACCATTTCAAGCGCACTCTGAATCAATTCCCTGTTTTGTTCGTTGACTCTCGCAACATTCTGTACAACATCGCGCAATTTGTCAAAAGCTGCCGCCAGCAGCCTCTGCTCCTCCGGCCTTGAATCCAGCATTTTAATCAGGTCTGTGATTTTTAGCTTCGTAACATCCTTGTTAAGTACATTCGCTATATCATTTACAGCCTCATTTCTAATATTATCCAAATGATTTATTCTGTCCACGATAAGCTGCTCTTCATCCGTGATTTTAGCTAATTCTTCCAGATTCTCAGACACAATGACAGGTGTTTTGCGCATGGAAAGTTCCAATAATGTCCTATATTCCTCACTTTCCTTCTCCAAAACATCTATCAGGTTTTCCATTAAACTTGCCACTATAAAACCTCACTTTTCACCGTGTCTACAGACTGGAAATTTCTTCATATTTCTGCAGTAACTTTTCTGCGAAGCTTTCTCCGCTTACATTATAAGTGCCATTCTGTATGGCAGTTCTAATAGGAGCGACAAAATCTTCTCTGATATCACTGCTTGCATCAACTGCTGCCTTGGCAGTCTGAAAATCCTTGCCGATATTTGAGATCTGAATTTGGTCAGAAGCAGAAATATTCTGTGATTTTAGCGCCTTAGAAGTTTTCTTTGTGTTATATAACTGCTGAACTTGAGTATATGCTTCAATACGCATTGCTGCTCCTCCTTCCATTTATACTAAATTTCACATTGTTACTTATTGTATCGGACATTTTTCCAAAGACTTTAGAGTAAAACCTAATTTTTATTCCATGATAAGGCAGATTTACTCATAAAGATGGATGGATGCCATCTGACACAGTTTTCCGCAAGTCTCTTCACTCCATGTATAATTCGTCATATATCTGCCGTCAAATAAGGTCTCTTTTATATTTTTTCCATCCAGTACCTCATAATAATCACAAATAATTTCATTTCTGTTAACATGACAGCTTCCCCTGTTATTATTGAAAATATACTCTACTCCATAATGTTTAAAGACCGAATTCAGACAAAACACGGCCTTACGATAGAGACGTTTAACTTTATCATCGTAATTACGTCCTTCCCAAAGCCTTTCTATTACCTTTTTCATTGTCACTTCACCACCTGCATTGTCAATGCAGATTGCAAACAATTCTTTTGCCTTTTGGTTTTTGAACTCAATCAGTATGTCATCAACAAAAATGTCAAAATCCCCGAAAGTTCTGACCGCCACCCTTTTACGCAGCCTTGCAGACAGGCATCTGGCTCTTTCAATCACATTTTCAACATCAGTGCTGTTATAAGGTTTTAACAGAAAATAATCCGCTTTAAGGTCTACCATTGCCTGTTTTAGGTATTCCTCGTGTGAACTGATAAAAATGACAATCATGTCAGGATTTATTTCCTTTAACCTTCTTGCCAGATCGATTCCATCCATGTATGGCATCTTTACATCCAGAAATGCCAGGTCAATTCTATTCTTTTCCACAAAAGAAAGTGCATCCAAAGAGTTATCAAACTCTCCCTTAAGTTCTATGTCGTTACTTCTGCATTCGGCAGCAAACGCTTCCATACTCCAAAGCTCATCGTCTACCATAATTGTCCTTAGTCGCATTAATTGTATGTCCTTTCACTTATTTATCTTCCGGAAGCCTGGGTATATGCAGGGTAACCACAGTGCCTTTTCCAATAGAGCTTTTTACTTCCAGTTTTCCACCGAGCATCTGTTCCAGTCGATTACTTACTCTCTGCAGACCACTTTCTTTCAGGCTGCCGTTTTCTATTATCCTGTTATATTTCTTGACATCAAAGCCTGCCCCGTCATCTTCCACCTGTACTATATATTCCTCAGTGTTTTGACAGCTTCTTATACTTACTCTTCCCTTTCGCTTACCTTTTTTAAGTCCATGGATTATCGCATTCTCCAAAAGAGGCTGCAGTGCCATCGGAGGAATCATAAAATCATTTTCACTGATATCTATATGAATCCCTATATTGTCTCCAAAGCGTATCCTTTGCAAATTGATATATGATATAACATAATCTATCTCTTCCCTGAACGTAATATTTTCGGGATTGGTCAGTGACTGGATTACTGCCCTTAAATACTTGGAAAAATCATAGATCATATCGTATGCAAGATCTGCATTTACTCTGGTAATAATACGAATAGTAGCCAGTGTATTAAAAACGAAATGGGGATTAATCTGATGGATTATACTCTGCCTTTCCCGTTCTTGCCTCTGTTCAGATTCTGCGCCGTATGATTCCAAGGAACGGATCACTCCTGATATTCAACAGTGCGGAGCTTATATCTTTCAGACAATACGGTTTGATAATATATCCGGTTATTTCACCTGACATCATATCCACCCTGTGCCTTTCAAAATCATCTGCAGTTATGGCAATTATCGGCAGTTCCTTGTCCACTCTGTTCATCTTTCGTATCTCCCGTACTGCGTCCATACCGTTTTTTCCGGGCAAATTTATATCCATCAAAATTACATCATAGAAATTTATCTCAGATTTATTAAAGGTTTCTATGACTTCATCCCCATCGTATGCTTTAACAACTTCAATACCTAACATATCAAGATACTTACATATAATATTCATGCCGGCCTCTTCATCTTCCGCTACAAGAGCTCTCTTAGGCAAAGAAGAACCTTTGATATCCTGATATATCTTCTCTTTATCAGGCTCTTCTTCTATCGGATTCTCCGGATCGTAAATAATATCATCTGCATCCACCTCAAGTTCTATAAAAACCCCTGTTCCGTTTCCTGTATTGGTCTCAATCTCTATAGTTCCGTTAAGAAGCTCTATCAGCCGTTTTGTCACAGACATTCCAAGCCCTGTGCCTTTGGCATCTTCTTTCCTTCCCTCTCTTGTAAACTCATCCCATACATTTAAGACAAATTCCTTCTCCATGCCTATCCCGGTATCTTCAACTTTCAAAAAAAGTTTTATCCTTTTTTCTTCAAGATACTCCTGCGTAATATGGCACAAAACCGTTCCGCCCTCATTGGTATATTTTATTGCATTGGAAACCAGATTGATAATAACCTGCTGAATAGCAGCTTTGTTTAGATATACATAACGATATACAGTTTCACCAAAAATAAACTGCAATTTGATTTTCTTCTTCACCGCCGCCAATTCCAACATTACTTCAGGATATTTAAACAATTCCTCCAATGTGACAGCCTCTGTTTTTATGACATTAGTGTCATTTTCAATTTCGGCAATTGTTAAAGTACTGTTTACAAGATTTATCAAATACTCCGTAGACAAAAGTGCATTGTCCAAATATCTGTTGTCAGGACAAACTTCCATCTTAAGTATTTCCAGATTACCATAGATGCTGTTCAACGGCGTTTTTATCTCATGAGCAAGATAAGCAATGTACTCCCGAAATATCGATAATTCATCACGGGAAGTATTAATATTTTCTTTCAAGAATCTAATCATAATAATTCCCACAACAAAGTTAGTTATCAGATAAGAATATTATAATAAACGTAAAAATGTTTTCAAGTTTTAAACGCAGGTTTTGCCGGATATTTTTACCTCTTTTTTGACATTTTTCACAAGCATATCCGTCAATTTCTCTTTTAACCGGTACTTTTTTCGACAAAAAACATAGTATATATTAAGAAAATGCAACAAATAAGCTCAAGGAGTCATTATGTATCTTTTGCTCACCATACTTCTCCTTATCCTTATTATCCTCCTTCCTTGCGCTATCTTTCAATGCCGCAGAAAAAGAGTAATTAAAAAAGTCTGTTGTATGCGCATGGATGAAAAATGTAAAGTTCTTGACAATCTGCTTGCACCGTTCGGTTATGCATATGTACCCTCACAGGATGTATTCACTTCCCGCATAGATGCATGGCAAAGGCAGTTCGGATATAGTGCTTTTTATGATAAGGCCGCTTCACATTTTGGAATGATCATTGATAGCCTTCCCGTCTATTTTGATTACGACAACAGAACCTGGCTGATTGAGTTCTGGAAGGGACAATATGGTATCAACACAGGATGCGAAATCGGAATTTACTATGCAGACCGCATTCTTGGCCAAGATGAACAGGACCACACACTTTTTAAGAGCGTAAGCAACGAGGATATGCCGGACCTTTCTTTGGTCTTTTATAAACTCACAAGTGATAAAAATATATCGCATATAAGCGGCAGGCACTGGTGGCTTACAACCTTCAAACCCGGTCTTTTCAACATTCCGTCCAGCCTTGCACTCTGCTCATCTGTTACTCTTAAATCTCATGAAATGGCAGTTGCATTCTACAATGCCCTTATAAAACTTGGTTACTCACTGTATGAAATCAATATTTACGGGAATACGGTTACCTTTACCTTTGCTGGAGGCCTTGCAACAAGCGGCAGTACACTGCATAAATTACAAATATCAGCCGCACTGTATTTCAACCGGCTATTGTGTAAGATATTTTTGTTTATTACCAGACCTTTTACACTTTACTGCGACAGGGTGCTGTATATGTACTACTATCTCCCCTTTATCTTCCGAAAGATGCTCAATATCCGTAAAATCAAGGGATGTAAAAAATAATGGGAGGCTGCCTATGAGTTATTATTCTCGACTCAACAAATCATTTGAGGGAGCTCTAAGGCTCCCTCTGGATCCATATACCAAATATGTCCTTATAAGCGACTGCCATCGCGGAACCGGAAGTTCCAATGACAACTTTCTCAAAAACCAGAATCTGTATTTTGCCGCACTTGAGCATTACTACAGGCTGGGTTATACCTATATAGAGCTGGGAGACGGGGATGAACTGTGGGAAAATTCCAATATGGAGTCTATCATAAGCATACACAGTGACGTATTCTGCCTTCTTACACAATTTTACAAACACAGGCGTCTGTATATGCTGTATGGCAATCATGACATGGTTAAAAAAGACGAACGCTACACATCAAAAAACTTCAGTTACTGGCCATGGTGCGCAAATAATCCGCATCTTCATAAGCAGCCGCTTTTACCGGGGCTTAAGTTCTATGAAAGCATAATTCTGGAAAACACCTGTTCTCCGGACTCAATGGATATCTACCTCACCCATGGGCATCAGACTGACTTATTTAATTCAACTCTGTGGAAGGTTTCGCGCTTCCTTGTCAGATACCTATGGAAGCCTTTAGAGAGATACGGTGTTCTTGACCCTACCAGCGCCGCCAAAAACTACACCAGACAGAACAAAACAGAACACCGCCTGCACCACTGGGCCGAGCAGGAAAAACATATACTGATAACCGGTCACACGCACCGTCCTAGGCTTTCAAGTGATGATCCTTATTACTATAACAGCGGCAGCTGTGTACACCCTAGCTGCATCACCTGCATAGAAATTGAACATATGTGCATCAGGCTGGTGAAATGGACGATTGCAACCAGGGCGGATATGAGTTTGTATGTGGCACGGGATGTGCTGGCGGAAGTTTCGTTAGATTAATAATTTTTACACGGAATTTCATTTGCAATTGCACTTCTGCTTATAACTTGCCGCCTCGCTTTATCCCGAATTTTTCACGCATTGCAATCAGGGCATCTATCTGCTCCTTGGTAAAAAGATTCTGTTTGCCTAAAATCTTATCTGTAATCATTAAAATATTGGCATAATATTCCATGGATTCCAGCCTGTAATAAGCCGAATATGCATCTTCCGCCCATGTTACCGCCCCGTGGTTGGCAAGAAGAACTCCGTTATGCGTATGGCAAAAAGGTGCAATGGCTTCCGGTACTTCCCCGGATCCAAGCTCCGCATAAGGTGCTATCGGCACATCTCCCAGCGTAATAATGGCTTCGGCAAGCACAGGAGTATCCAGCGGGATTCCGGCTATCGCAAAGCAGGTGCATATGGGAGGATGTGCATGGCAGACTGAGCGTATGTCAGGGTTTTCCTGATAGGCACGCAGATGCATCTTAAGTTCAGAGGAAGGCTTGTAGGTTCCTTCCAGAATATTACCGTCCAAATCTACTTTGACCAGCATTTTTTTCTTCATGAAACCTTTGGAGACCCCTGTTGGAGTGGCCCAGACTTCGTTATCACCGGTTTTAATAGAAATGTTACCGTCGTTGGCGGCTACGAAATTTCGTACATACATGCGCTGCCCAATGTCAATTATGGCTTTTTTTGCTTGTTTTTCTGTCATGTATTCCATATTATACAATCCTTATTCCATCTTTTCTAAATCTTTCTTTAAATTTATAAAATCCTCAACAGATGCATCTCCTAACATATCTACTCCTACATCAATTTCAGAAATTACTTTTTGGATAATAATTTTATCTCTATGCTGCATACAATTCTACCGTCCTATCTATTTTGATGAAATCACTGTCTTGAATAGGTCCATGTATAATGTCAACATCCAAATTCATCAATTCTTCCAGTCGTATTTTCAATGCTGACAGTGTTAATAATGTTACCTGGGTTTTAAATTCAATTATTAAATCCACATCACTATTTTCACTATTATTTCCATTCGCGAAAGAACCGAAAAGTAAAACGCTTTTTATTGAAAACTCATCTACAACAGACAGTATAATATTACGAATCGTCTCTATATTCATTCATTTTCCTCCTGTCATTTAAAGTATTATCAAACCTTGCTGAATATCTCCCGCAATGACTCCGCATACGGCTCTCTCGCAACGCCATACTCCGTCACGATACCGGAGATAAGGTCGTGGTCGGTGACATCAAATGCCGGATTAAAGACTTTGATGCCTTCGGGGGCCATGCGCTCTTTGTACCACATATCCGTTACCTCGCTCGCCGGTCTTTGCTCTATGGTTATATCGGCACCGGTTGGGGTGTTCATGTCTATGGTGGAGGTAGGGGCACAGACATAGAATGGGACGTTGTAGCGTTTTGCAACCGTTGCCACAACGGAGGTTCCTATCTTGTTGGCCACATCGCCGTTTGCTGCCACCCTGTCGCAGCCTACGAAGACTGCGTTTACCCAGCCGTTTCGCATAACCGTTGCGGACATGTTGTCGCAGATAAGTGTTACATCTACTCCGGCGGAATGAAGCTCGTATGCGGTAAGTCTTGCTCCCTGCAAAAGAGGTCTGGTTTCGTCTGCAAAAACACGGAGGTTATAGCCGCGCTCTAAGCCTAAATAGATTGGAGCGGTTGCGGTTCCGTATTTACAAGTGGCAAGCTGACCGGCATTGCAGTGTGTCAAAATTCCGTCTCCGGGTTTTATTAGGGTAAGGCCGTATTCTCCGATGGATTTGCATACCCTGATATCTTCTTCTTTAATAGAAATGGCTTCCTGTTTCAGGAGTTCTTTAATTTCAGCCACAGATTTATCTTTGTTTGATACGCAGACCTGCTCCATACGGTTTAGAGCCCAGGAAAGATTGACAGCTGTCGGTCTGGCTGAGTTCAGATATTCTTTTTGTCTGCAGAATTCCTGATAAAAAGCAGTATAGTCCTCAGTTTCAATCTTTTTAGACAATAAATAGATTCCAAATGCCGCTGCCACACCGATTGCGGGCGCTCCGCGTACTTTTAACAAATATATGGCATCCCAAATTTCTTCTGCGGTTTTAAGATTGACTATTTCAGTCAACGACGGTAGCTTAGTTTGGTCAATTATTACTAAGGCACTGTTTTCATCATCTAATTCTACCGTTTCGTAGTCTAGAATACTTTTATTCATTAGTTAGTCCTCTTTGCTATTTTTCATGAAATCCTTCTTTGCTGCATCAAACTCTGTCACTGCTAAAAAAACGTAGACAGCAACCAATAAGTTACTGTCTACAAAATAAATCAATAATATATACTTTGTCAATACAAAATCATTGACTAAAAGAATTACTTCGCTGCAATCTCCGCCTTAAGGCTCTCGGTCAGCTTAGGAACGATCTTGTTCAGGTCGCCTACGACACCATAATCAGCCACATCGAAGATAGGTGCATCGGCATCTTTGTTGATGGCAACAATGATATCCGATTCTTCCATACCTGCTACGTGCTGGATTGCGCCGGAGATACCGATTGCAAAATATACGTTGGGACGTACGGTTTTACCTGTCTGGCCAACCTGTAAATCCTTGGGTTTCCAGCCTGCATCAACTACCGCACGGGAGCAGCTTACGGTACCGCCAAGTACCTCTGCAAGATCTTCAAGAATCTTGAAGTTCTCAGGGCTGCCTACTCCACGACCGCCGGATACAAGAATTTTGGCATCCATAATGTCCACCGTATCGGTAACAGCCTTAACCACATCGATAATCTCTACATATTTATTATTAGGTGTAAAACCGGGATTAAACTCTTCTACTACTGCTTTAGCGCCTTTGATAGGCTGGATTTTCTGCATAACGCCCGCACGTACCGTAGCCATCTGAGGACGATTGTCAGGGCAGGCAATTGTAGCTATCGTATTTCCGCCAAAAGCAGGACGGGTCATCAATAACTGATTATGTTTCTGCTCCTGTCCAGGTATAGGCTGAAGCGGGAAGTCACCGATTTCAAGAACCGTACAATCTGCTGTCAGACCTGTAGCAACTCTTGCCGAAACTCTGGGGCCTAAGTCCCTTCCTATTGCGGTTGCACCCACAAGTACGATTTCCGGTTTGTATTTATTGATTACTTCTGACAATGCATGCGCATAGGGCTCGGTTCTGTAAACCTTGAGTTCAGGGTCATCTACAACGATTACCTTGTCAGCGCCGTATTCCGCAAGAGAATCTGCAAGATTTTTAACACCGGAACCTAAAAGCACTGCCGTTACATCTGTATTCAAATCTTTGGCAAGGTCTTTGGCTTTTCCAAGCAGTTCAAATGCAATGCTGCTGATTTCATTATCTACCTGCTGTGCAAAGACATATACGCCCTTGTATTCTTCTAAATTCATCACATATTCCTCCATTTATATTATATAACATATGCTATTTAATTCCTGCTAAGTCACTAAATAACATGCTTAACTTTTAATTTATCAACAATATAGCTTACTGATTCATCAGGATCAAGCGTTACCTTTTCTCCGGCTCCTTTTCTTACCTTATCGGATGCCTTGGCAATCTTGGTCGGTGAACCCTTAAGACCTAAGTTGGAGTCGTCAACGTCCTTAAGGTCAGCTCTGCCCCATACGGTAATCTCCTGCTTATATGCATCAAAAATTCCGCCGGGTGTCATATAACGAGGCTCATTTAATTCAGAAAGGGCTGTTATAAGGCAAGGCATTTTAGCCTTTACCACGTGATATCTGTCTTCATACTGACGTTCAACAACCACGCTGTCGCCTTCAATCTTGATATTCTGTGCATATGAAATTACGGGAATATCAAGATGTTCGGAAATCTGAGGACCAACCTGCGCGGTATCACCGTCAATAGCCTGACGTCCCGAGATAATTAAATCATATTCAAGGTTTCTGATTGCGCCTGCAAGTGTTGTGGAAGTGGCCCAGGTATCTGCACCACCCAGTACTCTGTCTGTTACAAGAATACCTTTGTCAGCTCCCATAGCCATAGCTTCACGAAGAACTTCTTCTGCTTTAGGAAGACCCATTGTTACAACCGTAACTTCTGCGCCATATTGATCTTTAAGTCTAAGTGCAGCTTCAAGTCCTGCCTTGTCATCAGGATTCATAATCGCAAGCATTGCACCTCTGTCCAATGTACCGTCCGGATTGAACTTTACGCCACCCTTTGTATCGGGTACCTGTTTTACACAAACAACGATTTTCATCGATTTTATCTCCTTTACTTAAATTTGCAAAACACTTTATAAGATAACACCAGTTATTATTTCAACAGATTACTTGATATAACCATACGCTGAACTTCACTGGTTCCTTCATAGATTTCGGTAATCTTAGCATCACGCATCATACGTTCAACATCGTACTCTCTGATATATCCGTAACCGCCGTGAAGCTGAACCGCCTTGGTGGTAACTTCCATTGCAACCTCTGCGGCATAGAGCTTAGCCATAGCTGCTTCAACAGAATAGGATACCTTCGGGTTGGTTGCATACTCAGCTTTCTTCATAGCTGCCTTGTATACCAAAAGCTTGGCAGCCTCAACCTTGGTGGCCATATCTGCCAACTGGAACTGGGTGTTCTGGAATTGTGCGATAGAACGTCCAAACTGTTTTCTTTCTTTTACATATTCGATAGTAGTTTCAAGTGCGCCTTCGGCAAGTCCAAGTGCCTGAGCTGCTATACCGATACGTCCACCATCCAGTGTATGCATCGCAATATTGAAACCTTTGCCTTTCTGTCCGAGTAAGTTATCCTTAGGGATGCGGCAGTCTGTAAAAATAAGTTCATAAGTGGATGAACCGCGGATACCCATCTTGTTTTCCTTGGTTCCGAATGTAAAGCCGGGGGTTCCTTTCTCTACGATAAATGCAGAGATTTCCTTGCTGGTCTTACCGCGTTTCTCAACAGTACCGGTAATCGCAATAACAATGTATATGTCGGCTTCTTTTCCGTTTGTGATAAAGCATTTAGAGCCGTTTAATACCCACTCGTCTCCTTCAAGTACAGCCTTGGTCTGCTGTCCCTGTGCATCAGTACCTGCTCCGGGCTCCGTCAAACCGAAAGCTCCAAGCTTCTCACCCTTAGCAAGGGGAACCAGATATTTCTGCTTCTGTTCCTCGGTACCATAGGTCTGAATAGGGTCACAGCAAAGCGATGTATGTGCGGATACAATAACACCTGTTGTTCCACATACCTTGGAAAGTTCTTCAACACACATAGCGTATGTCAGCGGGTCACAACCCTGTCCGCCGTACTCCTTGGGTATCGGAATTCCTAAAAAGCCCAGCTTAGCCATCTTTTCAACGGTCTCTCTGGGAAAACGTTCAGTTTCATCTACCTCTTGAGCGAGAGGCTTTACTTCATTTTCGGCAAAATCCTTAAAAAGGGTTCTCACCATTTCATGCTCTTTGCTTAAAGTAAAATCCATGATTTTCTCCTCCACATATATTTTGCTTATATCACGAAGAATGCCTTCTTTTCAGGCATTCTTGCAGTCGAACGCCAGTTCGACTTGTTATTTTGAATAATCATAAAATCCGATTCCGGTCTTGCAGCCCAGCTTGCCTGCACGTACCATCTTCCTAAGAAGCGGAGCCGGACGATACTTCGGATCGCCTGTCTCGGAATAAATAACTTCCATAATTGCAAGCACAATATCCAAACCTACATAATCACCCAACTGTAAAGGTCCCATAGGATGATTTGCACCCAGTCTCATAGCTGCGTCAATATCCTCAACGCTTGCAACTCCTGCCTCCAACACGCAGATACCTTCATTGATCATAGGAATCAAGATTCTGTTTACGACAAAGCCTGCTGCCTCGTTTACTTCAACGGGAGTCTTGCCGATTTCTTCTGAAATAGCTTTAACTTTATTAAATAATTCATCTGTTGTGTTCTCACCACGGATAATCTCAACCAGCTTCATAACAGGCGCGGGATTGAAAAAGTGCATACCGATTACAGGTCTGTCCAATCCTGCAGAAATCTCAGTGATTGAGAGTGAAGATGTATTGGTTGCAAAAAGACAGTCTTTTTTTACAATATCCTGTAACTCTTTAAAAGTCTGCTTCTTGATGTCCATTACTTCAAGTGCAGCCTCTACAATCAGGTCACAGTCTGTACAGATTGTCTTAACACCTGTTGTAATCTTGGAAAGAATCTTGTCTGCATCTTCCTGAGTCATCTTGCCTTTTGCTACACGCTTCTCAAAACCTTTTGCAATTTTATTCTTGCCGTTTGCAGCAAACTCTTCGTTGATATCACAAAGAAATACTTCGTAGCCTTCTGTCTGCGCAAAAGCCTGTGCTATTCCGGAACCCATTGTTCCGGCACCGATAATACCTACCTTCATCCTAAAACCTCCTAATTATACTGTTTATTCGCTTAAATAACATACGTTATTAAATATATTTATATTCTCTACTATATTAGCAGTTCTTGAAATCCTCTTTAACCTTATCTTTATTCTTATCCAGGAAAAACGCCATTCCGTACTTCTGATCCTCTGTTTCGAAGCAATCGCCAAAAAGTTTTTCTTCTATAACAATAGCATCATCCATAGGAACTTCAAGACCGTCATTAATTGCTTTCTTGCAGTTACGTACGGCAATAGGGGCATTCTTGGCTATGCCTGACGCCATCTTCTCTGCCGCAGTCATAAGTTCTTCCTGCGGATATACGGCATTAACAAGACCGATTCTAAGAGCCTCGTCAGCCTTGATATTTCTTGCAGTATAAATCATCTGCTTAGCCATTCCGGGACCTACCAGTCTGGCAAGTCTCTGTGTGCCGCCAAAACCGGGTGTGATGCCAAGACCTACCTCAGGCTGCCCGAATACCGCATTGTCGGAGCAGATTCTGATATCACAGCTCATAGCAATCTCACATCCGCCACCCAGGGCGAAACCGTTTACCGCTGCAATAACAGGAAGCGGGAAAGTCTCAAGTTTACGGAACACATCATTGCCCTTCTTGCCAAAAGCCTCTCCCTGAGCCTTGGTCAGCGTACTCATCTCCCCGATATCGGCTCCTGCCACGAAAGACTTCGCTCCGGCACCGGTTAATATAAGGCATCTTACATTATTTAAATCAACTGCATCCAAAGTCCGGTCCAGTTCGTCAAGAACTGTGGAATTCAAAGCATTTAAGGCTTTTTCACGGTTGATTGTGATGATGCCGACCTGACCTTTTACTTCGTATAGTATAAATTCCATTATGTTATCTCCTCTCATGACGAACTTAGTCAAAATAAACAAAAACGGGGCTCCGAATGCAGTGGCAAATCGCCCCTTATTTTGTTTATTTTACCTAAGTTCTGGTTATCGAAAGCTTTTTACTCATATTTTTCTACAATAGTAGCACAGCCCATACCGCCGCCGATACACAGTGTAGCAAGACCTTTCTTGGCATCGCGTTTCTGCATCTCGTGGAGAAGGGTTACAAGGATACGACAGCCGGAAGCTCCTACCGGATGTCCGAGAGCGATAGCACCGCCGTTTACGTTCAGTACATCATTGCTGAAGCCTAAGTCTTTCTGTACAGCAAGTGACTGTGCTGCAAAAGCCTCATTTGCTTCAATCAGATCAAAGTCATCTATTTTCATTCCGGCTTTAGCCATTGCTTTTTGGGTAGCAGGTACGGGACCTACGCCCATGATTGAAGGTTCAACGCCGCCAAGTGCGCCTGCAACGAAGGTTGCCATAGGTTTTACGCCAAGTTCCTTCGCTTTTTCTTCGCTCATAACAACGATAGCTGCCGCACCGTCATTAATTCCCGAAGAGTTAGCCGCCGTCACTATGCCGCCATCGGGTTTGAAAGCGGGACGTAATTTGGAGATACTCTCTACGGTAACTCCCGGACGGGGACCTTCGTCCGTATCAAAAACAACTGTTTCTTTTTTCTTCTTTACTTCTACAGGTACAATCTCATCTTTGAATTTGCCGTCAGCCATAGCCTTTTCACATTTCTGCTGTGACCATGCCGCAAATTCGTCCAAATCCTGTCTGGTCAGACCATACTTTTCGGCAACGTTCTCTGCCGTAATACCCATATGATAGTTATTAAAAGCATCCCATAATGCATCATTTACCATGGTATCAACCAAAGTAGCATTGTTCATTCTGTAACCGTAACGACCCTGCATAGCCGCATAAGGAGCCATTGACATATTTTCCATACCGCCGGCAACAACAACATCCGCATCACCTGCGATAATCATCTGTGCTGCCATATTGACGCAGTTAAGACCCGAACCACAAACTACATTTACCGTAACTGCCGGTGTTGTAATCGGCAAGCCTGCATTAATGGATGCCTGACGTGCCACGTTCTGTCCTAAACCTGCCTGAATAACACAGCCCATATAAACATGATCTACTGCATCAGCCGGAACGCCTGCTCTGCTTAAAGCTTCCTTAATAACGATAGAACCAAGAACCGGAGCGGGAGTTGTACTGAGTCCACCACCCATTGTTCCGATCGCAGTACGACATGCGCCTGCCAAAACTACTTTTTTTGCCATTTTTTTCTCCTCCAATCGAACAAACAAATTGTTTTGATGCATTACAATGATTGCCATTTTTATCATTGTTCACCGCACCTATTGTATCACAGTAAAATTATTTTGGCAATGATAAAGATATGACGCTGACTTAAATAACAGGCTCATAAATGCTTATTATTGTTGGGGTAATATTAAAGAAATATATATTTTTTATAAATATTTTGTAAAATAGAAATTTTTGTTTGTAATTTCGTTCAAGGTATGTTATTATAGCCAAAAGCATATTTTCTTTAAGGCAAATCATTATTCTACAACGTCGTTTATGGGTGGATTAATCTATATATGACAATCTTTATATGAAGTTTCGGAAAATCCCTGCTTTTAATTCCAATTAACATTCTAATAAGCGGGGGAAACTGAAACTGTAAATGTAGGTGTTTCTCCTGCTCCAAACAATCATTTCGTCCGGACGCAGGAAAACCAAGATATTCTCCTGTATCGGATGGTCACTCCCGTTCGGGAAAGTATTCACAATTCAGGAGGATATTAAATGAACAAAATGACAAATGTAACAAAAACTACAGAATCAACAGAAACAGTAGTGACAGCAACATCAGCAGCTTCTAAAATTCAGCGCAAATACAAAGACACCTTGTTTAGTATGCTGTTTAGTGAAAAGAAAAACTTGTTAAGCCTATACAATGCACTAAACAAAACAACTTACACAAATGTGGATGATCTGGAAATCACAACACTGGAAAATGCGCTTTATATGAACTACAAAAACGATATTTCCTTCGTGTTTGACTTTGAACTGATGCTGTATGAACATCAGTCAACCATCAACCCTAATATGCCGCTTAGAGATTTGTTCTATGTAAGTACAGTGCTTAAAGGCAGGGTAAAAGACGAAAACTTGTATGGACAAGCATTGATTAAGATTCCTGCTCCCAGGTTTGTAGTTTTGTATAACGGCACGGAGGAACAGCCTGAACGCCAGATATTGAGACTGTCTGATTCTTATGAGAAAAAACAGGGAACTCCGGAACTGGAGCTAACCGTAGTGGTGTACAACATAAACTGGGGGCATAATAAGGAACTGTTGGAGGCGGTAGATATGTGCATTTTTGAGTTTAATGAAGAGAAATTCTTGAAAAGCGAGAGGGAATGGACTCGTGAGGAAGGGCGAAAAGAAGGGCATAAATCAGGCCTTGTGAAAGGCGAACAGCGTCTTTTGCAATTATTAAATCACCTTAAAGATAGTGGTCAAAATGAAGACTTAAGTCGCGCTCTGTCTGACAAGGGATATCGCGAGCAATTATATCAACAGTACAATCTATAAATTAATAAAAGCAATTGATATTCGTATATTTGAGTTTGATGAATAAGTATTTACAACAAAGAGGGCGCTGATAATCAGCGCCCTCTTACTATTGATTATAAATTATGAATCTGATTCTGACTTAAAATCTCCGGCAACAAGTTTTCTTGCTATAATGTTGAATGTTGCTGTCTTGCCGCCTACTGCATAATCATTATCTTTTGATGTTATGATTACTGTTGCTTTTCCTTTGTTTATGTTGCTTACAAAGTCTACATCATATTTTTCACTGTTCGTACCTGTATAGGAGTCAG
>JAFLTH010000034.1 GCA_022510525.1 Lachnospiraceae bacterium
ACAATGTGGCGGCAGTTCTGGGCGACAGAAAGCCGGATTATCTGCTCATCCAGCATATGGAGCCGGATCATGCCGGCAATATCGACAATTTTATGAAAATATACACTGACACGAGAATCGTGGCTTCTGCTAAAGCCTTTACCATGATAAACCAGTTCTTCGGCACCGACTACGCCGACCGACGTATTGTGGTTAACGAGGGAGACACGCTGGCTTTGGGCAAGCATACCCTGACCTTTGTGACCGCTCCCATGGTCCACTGGCCGGAGGTCATTGTTTCCTATGATGATTTCGATAAGGTGCTTTTCTCCGCTGACGGCTTTGGTAAATTCGGCGCGCTTGATGTGGAGGAAGAATGGGATTGTGAGGCACGTCGTTATTATATCGGTATCGTGGGCAAGTACGGAGCTCAGGTCCAGCAACTGTTAAAAAAGGCTGCAGGACTGGATATCAAAATCATCTGTCCTACACACGGCCCCGTTTTGACTGAGAATCTTGGTCATTATTTGAACCTTTATGATATTTGGTCCTCTTACCGGGTGGAATCGGAGGGAATCCTGATTGCCTATACCTCTGTATATGGTCACACTCAGGAAGCGGTACAGCTGCTGGCTGACAAGCTGAAGGCAAAAGGTTGTCCCAAAGTCGTGGTGACGGATCTTGCTCGGGATGACATGGCGGAGGCTGTGGAAGATGCCTTCCGTTATGGCAAGCTGGTGTTGGCTACAACAACCTATAACGCAGATATTTTCCCCTTTATGCGTACATTCATCGATCATCTTACCGAGCGTAACTTCCAGAACCGAACGGTGGCACTGATGGAGAACGGCTCATGGGCACCACAGGCCGCCAGGACCATGAAGAATATGCTGGAGGGCTGCAAGAATCTGACATTTGCCAAACATACGGTTCACATATTGTCAGCGCTGAACGATGAGAGCCGTCAGCAGATTGAAGATTTGTCCGATGAACTGTGTAAGGAATATCTGGCTCAACAGGGAGAGACAGCCAATAAGAACGATATGACCGCCCTGTTTAAAATCGGCTACGGTTTGTACGTAGTCACTTCAAACGACGGCACCAAGGATAACGGTCTGATTGTAAATACCGTGACACAGTTGACCGATAACCCTTTCCGAGTGGCGGTGAATATCAATAAAGCAAACTATTCACACCATGTGATCAAGCAAACCGGCATCATGAATGTGAATTGCTTGTCTGTGGATGCGCCATTCCAGGTGTTCCAGAATTTCGGATTCCAGAGCGGGCGGGCTGTGGATAAGTTCGCTGACTGGGATACTCTGCGTTCCGACAACGGACTTATTTTCCTGCCCCGGTATATCAATGCGTTTTTCTCTCTGAAAGTAGAGCAGTACGTGGATTTAGATACTCATGGCATGTTCATTTGTAGTATCACTGAGGCGCGGGTTATCTCAGATGCAGAAACTATGACTTATACATACTATCAGCAGAATGTCAAACCCAAACCGGAAACACAAGGTAAGAAAGGCTATGTATGTAAAGTGTGCGGCTATATCTATGAGGGAGATGAACTTCCGGACGACATTGTCTGCCCGCTGTGCAAACACGGCGCAGTCGATTTTGAGCCGATTGAATAAAGTAAAGATTCTGAGATGGAAAATACGGATTTAGAATGAAAGGTGTACTGCTATTAATTTAAGCGGTGCACCTTTTTATGCTATAGGAAATAAAAAAAATCAAAATTACACTTGTGCATAACATTAACATATTGTATAATGTAACAAAGGGAGATAATTGGAAACGGAAACTTCCTTAAATGTAGAAGCAAATGAGGATAAAAATATTATGAATTATTGACATTTTATAGGAGGTAACATATGAAGAAATTATCAGAAGCAGAGTTTGAAATAATGCAGGTGTTGTGGAGGCATAATGCACCTATGACATCCAATCAGATTTTAGATGAAATAAAGGATAATCGTAAATGGAAACTGGCAAGCCTGATGACAACACTTGCGCGTATGGCTGAAAAGGAAGCTGTCTATTGTGACAGAACTACACGAACAAACTATTATAAGGCGCTGGTATCCGAGGCTGAGTATAAGGCCACGGAAAGCACATCTTTTTTGGAAAAGATGTTCAATAGATCGGCTAAGGACTTTATAGCTTCTTTATATCAAGGAAAGCAGATGTCCGGAAAAGATATTCAGGAACTAAGAGAGTATTTGGATTCTTTGGGAAAGGAAGGAGAATAGCTATGGAAAATCTGTTTTTGACAATTCTTTCTATATCTCTAACCACCAGTGTCGTTATTATCGCATTGATAGTGATGGGATCTTTGTTAAATAAGCGCTATGTGGCAAAGTGGAAGTATGGGTTATGGATTGCCCTGGCATTACGGCTGTTGGTACCTGTTAACTATACGGTTCCAGACTCTGACTTTCAGATTACGGTTCCTGATGAAGTTGGGAGCCTTACGGTATCTGATATTTTTGAGACGGAGGATGAGGATGCGGGAGGGCAGCCGGTCGACGTTGAAATAATGGAAGCGCAAACCGCAGGACCGCAGACAGTGATGCCACAGAATCCGGATGTGAATATTTCCCACAAAGTACGCTCATCATTTTCTCTGATGCAGGCATTGTCATATCTGTGGATTGTAGGAGCAGTTTGCTTACTTATCTGGCAGCTGACAGGATTTTTTTACTGCAAACGAAAAATATTAAAAAGAGGAAAACAGGTAGAGAATTCTATATTAACAGAACAAATGTTTGAATTGCGGAAAGAGTTGGGTATTCATAAGGATGTTGCGCTCCTAATTTACGAAAATGCCTCCAGTCCAATGATAATAGGTTTCCGGCGACCCGTTTTGATACTTCCTAAAGATGAGTATACTGCAAACGAGAGTTATTACATCTTAAAACATGAGTTGATACATCTAAGACGCCATGACGTCTTGATTAAGTTTTTGTTAATGTTATCAAGAGACATTCATTGGTTCAACCCCATTGTTTGGATGATGCATAAGGAAGCAGTGATAGATATGGAGCTTGCCTGTGATGAAGCAGTGGTGAGAGGAGCTTCTTTTGAACAGCGCGAAGCATACACGGAAACGCTGATGTCTGTGCTTCACGGAACGCAACACAGAGGTCCACTGCTGTCTACACAGTTCAGTGGAGGTGTGCGCATTATGAAAAAGAGGTTTCGTAATATCCTGTCCAAAGCTAATAAAAAGAACGGAATTATTCTTTTTTCGCTCATACTTATTATGACTATGGTCATCGGAACTATGGTTGGATGCAGTATGGAACAACCTATATCGGATACATCAGAAGAAATAACAGGGCGAAATACAGCAGAGGGTGGATTAGTCAATTTGAGTGCAGGAGCTCAAGATATATTCAGCTTGAGTACGGAAATGAATGAGAATTCCGGTCTGAATCCGTCAAAAACGAATGATATTGCTAATGTGCCTGCGGATGAAAAAGCCGTGAAAGGAAGAGAAACCTCTACTGTACTTACTATTATGAAAGAAGGAATGCCGGAAGATGAAACGGCTACCTTGTATAGAGGTGCAGGATACTCTTTATATTTGACCGACGGTGACTGGGATAATTTTGCTCCTGATGCATGGCAAGCCGAAAAGAATAATCAGGTACATTTTTTTATTGGAAATTATGAAGGTTTAAATAAGAGTCAGGTAGAAAGAATCAAAACGGCACAAGGTTATGTTGTAGAAAATGGTGAGATGTGGATGCAAGACTACGACATAATATGCAGGACAATATGTTATGAGACGGAAAATGATGTCTGGACGGTTAACTTCGCTTATCCCTGGGGAGAAGCAGAAGAAGGTTGGCTGCCTGTAATGCGGGCAATGGCTGACACTTTTGTTGTGGATGCAGGCTATGATGTGGGAGCGCATACGCAGAAGGCGGTTATGCCTGAAGGCGAGCATATACAGATTTATGAAGTTACTTATACAGATGAAACAAGACGTAACTGGTATGTTCACGATCCTGAGTTTAAAGGTTCCTATGTCTACGATGAGATAACTGTATCTAACATAACAGATACAACCTTTGATTTTACAATAACAAGAAGAGATTTTGAAACTGATGAAACCGAGATTATTATTCCTTTAAGTACAGCTTATATCAATGAAGATCAGACCTCTGCCACATACACGGGAGATGACTATACCTTGACATTTGATTTTTCGTATAAAGGAAATCCACTGCCTACGGTTCTTTTCATTAAGGTATGGGGAATGGATTCTTTGGAAGGAATCCTGTTCTACAATAACAATATTCCCGGCTATGAGGCGGAATAGAGGTTAGAACTATAATATACGCAATAATGAGGTGGCAGATATGAGTGATAAATATGTAGTTAATGAGAGAAATGCTTATAAAATGAGAATCAAGAAAATATTAGCGATGACTGTTCTTGTGGCTGTAATTGTATTAAGCGGGTGTTCTTCGGTGGATGACACATCGGTACGAACAACTGGAGAAGACACTAGATCGGATATGCAAGTAAATATGCAGGAGGATGTAGACACTGACGAATTGGTAATCAACACGCAGCTATTGCAGTACATGAATATGACATATGCACAGTTTAAGGAACAGGTCGGTACAGAGGCAGAATTTTATCACGGTCTTTACTTTCAGGCACCTATTCCGGATAAGGGGGCCAATGCGGTCTTTCTGGGAAGCTATGATGATGAGGTTGCAGGATCTGTTTTATCTGATGAGGATAAATCATTTAGGGTTGAAAGTAGCCTGAGTAATATAATAAGCGGAATTACCGGAGAAATGACGGTTGCGGAGTTCGTGGAAATGCTTGGTTCACATGCTGGATTTGCTTATGAAATACATCATGAAATTCAGGAAGGATTGACTGCTTATTATGTGGCATATCATTATGTGGAGATGAATATTGACAGTAACGGCGACGGTGTTCTTGATATACAGTTAAATATTGCTTTGGACGAAGCAGATTATATAACTCCTGATGCATCTACATGGATATATGAAAGTGCATTTTTTGAAGACTCCGTAGAGGATGATGAAACTGCCGATGGTCCGAGATTTTCCGAGCAGGATGCAGAGCTTATTAATATGGGGATTCACAATAATGAACATAATATTTATATGGGCAGCATAGTAAAAGAAGAAATGCGGATGATTATTACCAGAACAGACAATAGCTTGTCAGCCGCATATATTACCAGAGATGATGAAGAAAAGGTTTTTAAGGGAGAACTGAAGAAAGATTCCGCAGGCTTTATTCTAAAGACAGATGCCGGTGAATACCTGGAAGGCAGCATAAGAGCAGAAGATAATGGAGGAGTCTTTATATACGGTAAAGGGGTAATATCCGGAAACGAAGTTGCGTTTACACTATCTCAGAATACTTTTTTTCCAATAGATGAAGATACGGAGAATTATTATTCTTCATTAGGGTATGATGCAAAAGCGGTGGAACGGTTTGTTAAACAGATAAAGAATTCAATCAACGATAAAACAGAGTTTGCCAAGCTGATATCATATCCTATATCAATCGAAATAGATGGCAGTGATATTTCAATAGAAAATGAAAAAGAAATGCTCGATGTATACGATAAGTTGATAGAACAGAAAGGATTCAAGCAACAGATAGAAAGCATTTATACGAAATATATGTTTGCCAACTATATGGGAATATGTGTTGAAGATGGTATTATGTGGATTCAGCAGGATTCGTCAGGGGACTATAAGATATATGCAATCAATGTACCGAAGCTCAACAAGGAGATAGAGGATATTGTGAGTGCATTTGCTTCTGCTTTCTTTGCTGCTGATACTGATGCGATACAGAAGTATTTGGTTGATCCATATGAATGGGGTATAGATGTGTATGACAATCCGGATCAGGCAGATAAAGTAAACATAATAGGGATAAAAGGTATTCCGGGTAATCTTGCAGGGAACGTCGGCGATGAGTGCGTTGCATCTTTGGAATTCAGTAATCCGGGAGAAGATTCATTGACATACCTTACTATTGAATTAGTAAAGTATGAGGACAGTTGGAAAGTAAAATTTTATGGACTGGAAAAGTAATATTGATTGGTGCATTTAAGATAAGCCTAGAATAATATTCAACACAAATCCTACATTTGCCACATATCATAACAATAAAAGGCAAATCAATGGAAAATATAACTTATAACAGAGAGGCAGCCGTAGCCTATGCGCGCAAATGGGCGATGGGACGCAATCCGGCATACTATAATTTTGAGAATATTGGCGGCGACTGTACCAATTTTGCTTCCCAATGCATTTATGCCGGCGCTCAGATAATGAACTTTACGTCGGTTTTGGGATGGTACTATCGCTCAGCCTACGACCGAACCGCTTCATGGAGTGGCGTTGAATACTTATACAAGTTTCTTGTAAATAACAAAGGTGTGGGTCCATACGCAAGTATTGTACCGCAGAAGAAGGCAGAACCCGGTGACATTGTACAGCTTGGAACGGCAAGCGGCGGATTTTATCATTCACCTGTCATCACTGCCGTGGCGCCGACAATTCTGGTAGCCGCACATACTTATGACTCATTGGACAGACCGTTATCTTCTTATGAGTATGAAGCAGCCCGTTTTCTTCACATTGAGGGAGTGCGGAAAAGATAAGGATTAGATAAATAGCTTAAAAATACTACTAAAAACCCCGCCGGTAATTGAATACAGCCAATATGTAAATGGATAATACACAAAGAAGCATATAACAAAAATCACTATATAAACGACTTTTTTCCATTTGGATGAAAAATTCTTTTTATTCATAAATTTTCTTGCCATACAAACTATTCCCCAAAGCAGAAAAAACTCTATTAAACCATAAGGCAGTTGTAAGAGTGCCACCAAAACACCGAGACTATTCCATTCAGTTTGAAAAAATCCGCGAACAGGTATAAGGTTGATAAGAAAAGAACCAAGAGTGACTATCAAAACAAATTTGACGGAAATGCGCTTGTTTTTTATCAATAAATAGATAATACAGACATATAAAAATATAATTTCCAATGTTATAAACGGAGCAAAAGCAGTTAACCATATGAACATAATCATCCAACTATGAAAATTCATTCTTATATCCTCTGTCAGTAAATTTCTTAATTATACTTTTAACAGATATAAAAATTTGTGTCAAGAATTTCGATATAGTATGAGTAAAAAGAGACCGTGTGTCAAAGAAACGATTTTGTATGTGTAATAGTATGATTTGCATTGGTATAAATTATATTTTCTTGTGATTGTAGGGTATATATGGTATAATTCTAGCATTGTAGATATTTATAATAGAATGAATAATGCAAGAGATAATCTAGACAGTTAGGAGAATACTTATGAAAACCAGAAAAATCAGCATAGCATCTCAACTCTTTATTTTTATTATAGGAGCTGCCATTGTTGTAGCATTAATCGTTGGAGGCGTTTCTTATTCTACTATGAGTGATTTTCTTAGAAAAAAGACTATGGATAGTGTAATGGAAATTGCGATGATCGCTGCCGAAAATGTAGACGGTGAAACTTTTTCAAGGGCAGTGGAAGGAGAAGAAGACGCCCTTTTATCAGTCAAGGATTCCTTGAGTTTTTTCCTTGTGGGAGATTCCGTAACCTATGTTTATACCCTTATGCCAAAGGATAATGACTATTTTCAGTTTGTTGTGGATACGGACCCGGACGATCCCGGAGAATACGCTGAGGATTACGAGGCTCAGGATGCAATGTTCGAAGCAATGGGAGGAAATATCTCTGTAACAAATGAACCGTTTACCGATGAGTGGGGAACATTTTACAGCGGCTATGCACCAATTTCATATGATGGAAAAGTATTGGGAATAGTGGCGGTAGATTATGAAGCATCTTCAATACAGACTTCTTTAAACAGCCTCATTAGAAACATTATAATTGCGGTAGTGCTCGGTATTATTTTTGCTCTTATTACAGCTGTCATCGTAGCTGTCAAAATGAAGAAAAACTTTAGTAAGGTAAATGAAAAGATTCTCGAAGTTGCTTCTGATGATGGAGATTTGACCAAGGTGTTGGATATTACCTCCGGTGATGAGTTGGAAGTTATCGGAAACAACTTGAATAAGCTATTGAACAAGACCGGAAATACAATTAGGGAACTTAAGACCGGAACGGGAAGTATTGAATCGAAAATGGATGATATCAATACGCATGTATCTGCTTCTGTTGTTCAGATTACTGGTATAAGCGATACCATGAATAATATGGCGGCCGCATCTCAAGAGATAGCGGCATCCATTGCAACCGTTGGGGATGAGGTGGATTTTGTATATCGTGGTATTCAGGACATTGTTGATATTGTGACTAATAATGCAGACAATCTTAGAGATATCAATGTTTCCTCTATGGAACTTAGCGATACTGCGAAAGCTTCGTCAATAAAAATTAATGAGCGTGTAAAAGAGCTGTCGCAGAATTTGCAGGTAGAAAGAGAAAAAACGGATGCCGTTTTACAGATAAAGCAGCTTTCGGATACTATTCTGAACATATCCGGACAGACCAATCTGCTGGCGTTAAATGCATCCATAGAAGCCGCAAGAGCAGGAGAGGCAGGAAAAGGATTCGCAGTTGTGGCAACTGAAATTGGCGCATTGGCAAATAATACCAATGATGCTGCAAATGAAATTCAGAAAATGAGTAATGATGTTGTACTGGCAATCGAGGGATTAAATAAACTGGCAGACCAGATGCTTAATATTTTACAGGATGAGGTTTCGGCAGATTATGACTCGTTTGATAATTCTTCCCATAAGTTCAGTGATAAGTCGAACGACATTCAGGGTTCTATGGACAGGTTACAGCAGCTGACGGAGCAGTATGCAGATTCATTAAAGCGTATCCAGGATGCAATGGTGTCTGCAAGCGCGGCATCCGAGGAAAACAGCGCGGAAGTCATAAATGTATCGGAATTATTAGCTTCTATAGATGCTGATATGAAAAACATAGGTACTTCGACAGAAGAGACATTTTCAGCTATCTCAGATATGAATAGTGATTTGAGCAATTATCGTGTCTGATTTATTCCGGCTTAAAAAATGAAAAGAAAGTGTAGATATTTACACCCTTAAAGAAAGGTATGATTATTGATATGGCATTAAGTAAGAAACCGGTTACCGGAATGAAGGACATTCTTCCGGAAGAAATGGAGATTCGTGACTATGTCATGAGTGTCATAAAAGAAACCTATAAAAATTTCGGATTTACATCAATAGAGACTCCGGCCGTTGAAAACATTGCCAACTTAAACTGCAAGGCAGGCGGAGAAAATGAGAAGCTTATTTTTAAGATTTTAAAAAGAGGCGAGAAACTTAAACTTGAGGAAGCAAAAACCGAAGATGATTTAATAGACGGTGGGCTGCGTTATGATTTAACGGTTCCTCTTGTGCGTTATTATTCCAATCATGCCAATGAACTTCCCTCACCCTTTAAGGCGCTTCAGATGGGAAATGTCTGGAGAGCGGACAGGCCTCAGAGAGGACGCTACCGTCAGTTTATGCAGTGTGATATTGATATACTCGGAGAATCTTCCAATTTAGCGGAGATAGAGCTTATTCTTGCCACAACCACAACGCTTGGCAAGCTTGGGTTTAAGAATTTTCAGATTAGGATAAACGACAGACAGATTCTCAAAGCAATGGCTGCTTACAGCGGTTTTAATGAAGAAGATTATGACCAGGTTTTCATTATTCTGGATAAAATGGATAAAATAGGTCTGGAAGGAGTGGAAGCCGAACTGCTTGAGTCAGGCTACACTAAAGAGCAGACCGATAAGTATCTGGGTTTATTCAAAGGTATGGAAGCAGCAGATGATGCAATTGCCTATATTACCGATACACTTGTAGATATATTGCCGCAGGGAGTTAAAGAAGGCTTTAGGGAGATCATAGACAGCGTGGAGGCAACTAAGGGTGATTTCTTTGAACTTATATTTGACCCTACGCTTGTAAGAGGTATGTCATACTACACCGGAACGATTTTTGAAATTGCCATGCCTGAGTTTGGCGGAAGCTGCGGAGGCGGCGGAAGGTATGATAAGATGGTAGGCAAGTTTACAGGAAATGATGTACCGGCCTGCGGTTTTTCGATAGGTTTTGAACGAATTATCCTATTGCTTATGGAAAGCGGGTTCAAGGTTCCAAGTGGTGGTAAAAAGGTCGCATATTTACTGGAGAAAGGTTTACCATCTAAGATGCTTTGCGAAGTAATGGACAAGGCTAATAAGGAAAGAGAAACCGGTAATCAGGTTCTTGTTGCAAGAATGAATAAGAATAAAAAGTTCCAGAAGGAACAGCTGACTGCGCAGGGGTACGAGGAGTTCAAGGAGTTTTATAAGGAGCCGCTTAAATAAGGTTGGACGGATTGTACAAACAGCGAACATTTAAAGGATGGAGAGAGAAAGCATATCATGGAGAATGAACGCCTGCGAAAACAGATCGACTTTATCTTGGAAGCGGATAAGGAAAAAAATATTTTCCGTCAAACTCATTTGAGCGGACACGGAAGGCGGGAAAATGATGCCGAGCATGCCTGGCATATGGCAATGATGGTTTATTTGTTAAAAGAGCATGCCAATGAGAAATTTGACGTTGCCAAAGCAATGATGATGGCACTGATCCATGATATAGTTGAGATTGATGCAGGCGACACATATGCCTATGATCCTGAAGCTCTTGAAACTCAGAAGCTAAGGGAAGAACAGGCTGCAAAGCGTATATTTGGCTTGCTTCCCGATGATCAGGGAGAAGAATTAAAAAGTCTTTTTGAAGAGTTTGAAGCAGGTGAAACTCCGGAAGCCAGATTTGTTCGTGCGATGGATAATTTTCAGCCGTTACTTTTAAACGAATCAAATAACGGTGAAGATTGGATAGAGCATGGAGTTGGAAAAAACCAGGTAATGAACAGGCATACCAGAACGAAATTGGGTTCAAATGTAATCTGGGATTATGCAGAGAAAATAATTGAAGAAAATGTTAAAAAAGGTAATATAAAAGATAATTAATTTTAGGAGGATAAAACTATGGCAGAGTCCATGAAAGGCTGGAAAAGATCTCATAGATGTACGGAACTTTCGATTGCTAATGTCGGAGAAGAAGTTACCGTTATGGGTTGGGTTCAAAAACAGAGAAATAAAGGCGGTATCATATTTGTTGATTTAAGGGACCGTTCAGGTGTCCTGCAGATAATATTTGAAGAAAGCGACTGCGGAGCAGAGAGCTTTGCCAAAGCTGAAAAGATGCACAGCGAGTATGTTATTGCAGTTGTAGGAAAGGTAGAAAAACGTTCAGGTGCGGTAAATGAGAACCTTAAGACCGGCGAGATTGAGATTCGTGCAAAAGAAGTACGTATTTTGTCCGAGTCAGATACGCCTCCGTTCCCGGTAGAGACAGATTCACGGACTAAAGAAGAAATCCGTTTGAAATATCGTTATCTTGATTTGAGAAGACCGGATTTGCAGCAGAAGATGATGCTTAGGAGTAAGATTGTTTCGGAAATGCGTTCATTTATGGCTAACGAAGGTTTTCTTGAGATTGAGACACCTATCCTTTGTAAATCCACACCGGAAGGAGCAAGGGATTATCTGGTGCCAAGCCGTGTTCACCCCGGACACTTTTATGCGCTTCCGCAGTCACCTCAGTTATATAAGCAGCTTTTGATGTGCTCCGGATACGACAGATATTTTCAGATTGCTAAGTGTTTCCGTGACGAGGATTTGAGAGCTGACAGACAGCCGGAATTTACTCAGGCGGATATGGAATTGTCTTTTGTGGATGTAGATGACGTAATTGAAGTTAATGAGCGGTTGATTCAGCACGTCTGCCGCGAGGCAATAGGCCTAGAGGTTAAACTTCCGCTTCCCAGAATGACATGGAAAGAAGCCATGGAGCGTTATGGCTCAGACAAGCCTGACACCCGTTTTGAGATGGAACTTGTCAATGTTTCCGATGTTGTAAAAGGATGTGGTTTCGGCGTATTTACCTCCGCACTTGAAAATGGCGGTTCCGTGAGAGGACTTAATGTAAAAGGACAGGCAGCCATGCCTCGTAAAAAGATAGACGCCCTCGTTGATTTTGCAAAAGGTTATGGTGCAAAAGGTCTGGCATATTTATGTGTTAATGATGACGGAAGTTATAAATCATCTTTTTCTAAGTTTATGACACCGGAAGAACTGGATGCACTTGTAGCGGCTATGAAAGGCGAAAAAGGCGATCTGCTTTTATTTGCTGCAGATAAGAATAATATTGTATATAGTGTACTTGGTGCGCTTAGAGTGGAGCTTGGAAAACAGCTTGAGCTCATTGATGAGTCTAAATTTAATTTCCTCTGGATTGTTGAATTCCCATTACTTGAATGGAGTGAGGAAGAAAACAGATTTATGGCGATGCACCATCCTTTTACCATGCCAATGGAAGAAGACTGGCAGTACATTGATTCAGACCCCGGCCGCGTCCGTGCAAAAGCATACGATATTGTATTAAACGGTACGGAGCTTGGCGGCGGCTCGGTCAGAATACATCAGAATGATATTCAGGAAAAAATGTTTGAGGTACTTGGCTTCACTAAAGAAAAGGCTTGGGAGCAGTTTGGCTTCTTACTTAGTGCATTTAAATATGGTGTTCCGCCGCATGCGGGACTTGCATACGGACTTGACCGTTTTGTGATGCTGTTAGTTCGTACCGATAATATCCGTGAGGTTATTGCATTCCCTAAGATTAAGGATGCATCCTGTCTTATGACAGAGGCACCGGGTACGGTGGATGAGAAACAGCTGGAGGAACTGTGCATAGCTATTACGGCAGCGGAAGAAGATAAAACCGAGGCTTAAGCTTGGTACTGAAATTTAGATTGGCGTTAAAACTTAGATTATAACTAAAACTAAAACTTAGATTGGAGCTGTAAATCAGCTTAACAATTCAATTTAATCAGGACATTGTTAACCAATAATATAAAATGGTTGACAATACCCTGATTTTTTTATATACTACATTATAAGAAACTGGTTTAAATCATATCAAATTTTAGGACGGGCATTCGCTGAATAGTTTGAATGAAAAAGTGATAATAGTAATAAAGGAGAAAAAATGAATAACATATCACAGAATATCCGACAGGAAGAAAAACTACATAGTGAGAAAAACGTTGCAAAAATCCCGACAAAAGATATAGTGTGTACAGGAATGTTTGCTGCCGTACTTGCAATACTTTCACAGATTTCCGTACCAATCCCGTTAGGAGTTCCTATCACAATGCAGACTTTCGCGGTTGCGCTTATCGGTTTCATACTGGCATGGAAACTGGGAGCTGCAAGCACCTTGATATATATACTCTTAGGTGCAGTGGGAGTCCCGGTATTCACCGGTTTTAAGGGCGGCGCACAAGTGTTGGTAAACTACACGGGCGGTTTTATCTGGGGATTTGTGATTATGGTGATTTTATGCGGTATTGCAACGACACAGACCAATAAAGTTATTGCAGCATTGCTTAGTATGGCAGGGCTTGCTGTTTGTCATTTGTTTGGAGTAATTCAGTTTATGCTTGTAATGAATAGGGGATTTGTGGAGTCTTTTTTTCTTGCATCGGCACCCTATATAATAAAAGACATAATATCGGTTATTATAGCCTATATAATCGGATCACAAATTAGAAAACGTTTATTAAAAGCAGGGCTGCTGTAGTACCAAGTGCAGCTCTGTTTCTTTCTGTAGGTTGTAATTTACTTGATTCCGTTTCTGATGAACCAGCATTTGTCAGTTTAGTTTTTAAGGATTTCTTAATAGTTGATATTATTTCTTTATTGTTATCAGCGTTAATTTTAGAGGTTTTCTTATCTGCAATTGCAAAAAGCCCATCGTTTAAATATTTTTGCATACGTTTTGACATATCATCAACATTGCTGATTGCAAGGGAAGATGTGTCGTAACAATCGACTTCCCATATATACAGAGGGTTATTTTCATCAATATATCCGCACAGATAAATTTCTCCTATTTTAGGAGATTCGGTAAAAATGTAATCAGGATAAGTTATTTCCTTGCCCTCTGAAAATTCTCCTTTGATTTTCGTTGTCTGTACAATTGTAATACTGTCAGTATTAACTTCTTTTACCTCACCAAAATAAACAGGGTAATTACCGCTAAGCAGCGCTTCAGGAATATCACCTGCAAGGCAGGTAATGCTTTTATTGATAAAAATAGTAGTAAAAATAAAACAGGCTAAAATTCTTCCTATATGTAACTTATTCATTGCTCCATATAATTTTTTCATAATTATCCTTTCAACGCGATACGGAGTATTCGTATATTCCTATTTGCTACACTATATTATGATAATATATTATCATGCGAGAGCAAATAAGACAATTGCATACAATGAATTTTGGTGGTATAATTTATGGCAATAGAAACTTCGAATTATGCAACCATAAATAACATTAAGAAGGAGCCCGCACCATAAATGATAGATAACACCGAATTAGAAAAACTAACCGCGGAATTTACGAAAGACCGTTCAAAAGATAATTTCGTAAAAGTAATGGAACAACTTGAAAAGTCTACAATTCTGGTTCCGACCATGACTCCGGAAAATATCAGCAGTGAAGATATAAAGCAGGCAAAACAGGGCAAGCAGATTAAACTCTCCAAGGAGGCAAAATTCACGCCCTGTCTTTTAAAAAAGGAAACCGGAGAACAGGCGCTTCCAATCTTTTCATCACAGGGGCAGATTCCCAAGGACAAGATGAGTCCGGCAGTTCTGGCAATGCCGTTTTTTAGCTGTGTATCGATGGTAATGGATAATGCCGAAAAGGTAGAGGCGGTTGTTTTAAATCCTTTTACCCAAAGTATAGTCATTACGAAACAGGTACTTGAAGTGGCTAAAAAGAGAAGCAGTGCGCCGGGAACTAAACAAGTGAAGCTGACCGAGAAACAGTTTCATCAGCTGGCACACAGGCGTGTATCATATGAGCTTTTACCGGTATTTTTATATGAAAAAGGTTATGAGGGGCTTGAACAGCTTCAAAAGGAAGAGGGTAAATTTCTTTTATCTCTTTTTACTTCTGTCTATCCCAAGGAGATAAAAGTTCCTTATAACGAAGACGAAATTTCGTTCATGACTTTAAATATTACCGATAATCTTCAGATTACCAGAATTGATATGCCTGATAAGAACATAATACAGGGAATGTGTAGCTGTATATATATAGTGTGGAAAAAGGATACTGAAGATCTGTATTTTTACACCATAGAAAAAGGTGAAGAGGGCAGTAACATCGCCAAAGTATATGCAGACAGGAAGCATGAAATTGTAGAACCTGCACCGGATAACGGTGCTGAGATAGAGGCAATTATGAATCTGGTTTCTAAAGCGGAATAGAAAGGATTTGTTATATTATCAATAAATGAGGGGGAATGATGATAAAATGATAGATACAATAATTTTTGACTTGGACGGAACCTTATTAGATACTCTTGAAGATCTTACGTTTAGCGTAAACCATGCACTGTTGCATTGTGGTATTCCTCCAAGGACTCTGGAAGAAATCAAAGAATTTGTAGGAAACGGCGTTGCTAAATTAGTTGAACGCTGCATACCTGACGGAAAAGAAAATACTCTTTTTGAAGAAGTTTTTAACCTTTTTAAGGAACATTATGAAGTACACTGCAAGGACATGACAAAACCCTATGACGGGATTTTACCTCTTCTTGATGAGCTCTGTGTAAAAGGCTATAAACTCGGTATCGTATCAAATAAATTCGATAAAGCGGTAAAAGAGCTTAATACGCTGTATTTTGGCGACCGTATACTTTCTGCGGTAGGAGAGAGTGATAAAATCAGAAAAAAACCGGCACCCGATACTGCGTACCGGGTGCTGGAAGAATTATCATCTTCAAAGGAAAGATCCATTTATGTAGGAGATTCCGGTGTGGATATTGCTACTGCAGCAAATGTTCCGATGCGCTGCATAAGCGTCACCTGGGGCTTTAGGACAAAAGAACAGCTCATAGAAGCCGGAGCAGACCCGGCTCTTATGATTACGTCTCCGCAGGAACTTCTTCCGCTGATTCAGAGTCTTTCACAGGAAGAGTAATAAGTACTCTCAATATGCGGTTCTTGTTGATGCCTTGAGCTTTTAGGATAGTGCCGTCATCTAACTGTATTGTCTCATTATCCTCGGGAAGCCGTTCTAACTGCTCAATCATAAGACCGCCTATTGAGTCAAAGTCCTCGGAGCTTAACTCGGTTTCCATTTCCAGAGCATCGTTTATATCGTCAAGTTTCATTCCGGCATCCACAAGGAACTGTCCGGGTTCTGTTTCTATTATCAATTCTTCTTCATCTTCGTCGTATTCATCACGGATTTCACCTACGATTTCCTCAATCAAATCTTCCATTGTAATCATACCGACGGTCGCACCGTATTCACTCATGACAAAAGTGATATTATGTGACTTTTCTCTCATTTCCATCATAAGGTCGGCAATTTTCTTGAATTCATATGTATAATAAGCTTTCCTGAGTATCTTTTTGAGTTGGAATTTCTCCTTATCTTTTACAAGTATGAAGTCCTTTATATTTATGATTCCAATGATATCATCCGGATCGTCGTCGTAAATAGGGATACGCGTAAACATAGAGGCACGAAAAGTGGATAACACCTCATTATAAGTAGAGGAAATCGGAAGAGTTGTCATCCTGATTCTCGGAACCATTATATCCTTGGCAACGGCATCCCCGAAATCAAACACATTGTATATAAGCTCACGTTCCTCCGATTCAATTGCACCGCCCTCATGGCTTACGTCCACGTAGGTTTTGAGCTCTTTTTCCGATATGATAACATTATTGTCATTGGAATCGAAATGAAAAAGTTTAAGTATACCTAATGCCAGCTTGTCGATTATAAAGATGATCGGAGTAAGTACAATCATCAGCAGGCGTATTATACCGCTGTATACCAATGAAATTGATTCTGCATTATTCATCGCCCAGGTCTTGGGAACAATCTCACCACAAATAAGAATTACAAAAGTAAGGGCACCGGTCATGATACCTACTGCATAATTGCCCCAGATTCGTATTGCAAGCGTGGTTGCAACAGAAGAAGCACTTAAGTTGACAATATTGTTTCCAATAAGAATCGTACTGAGCATCTTGCTATATTGTTCAAGAATGGAAATGACTCTGCCTGCGCGCCTGGAACCATCCTGCGCCAGTGTGCGGAGACGCACCTGATTTACGGTTGTAAATGCCGTTTCAGCAGAAGAAAAGAACGACGATAATAAAATAAGAATAAATAATGATACGGTTTGTATGACACCTGTGGTATCCAATTTAAAAATTCACACTCCTTTTTATATTGCTTCTTAGTAGAAAATATTACATTATATAGAATATTGTGTCAAGTTTTTCCTGAGACGGGAATATATATTTAATATCTTTTTAAGAATTTATTTTATAGTAAAGCAGAGGGGAGAGAGAATCTATGGAGAAAAAGGTCGCAGGTAGTACAAAATTGGGTTTTGTTATGAAATGTATGCTGGCTTCTTATCTTCTGACGGCGGGGCTTTTGCTGTTTCTGGCGCTTATGCTGTACCGTTTTGGTTTATCGGAGAAGGTAGTGTCCATATGCATAATAGTTATTTACATAGCAGTTACTTTTCTGACAGGTTTTATTGCCGGAAAAAGAGCGGGGGAGAAGAAGTTTTTATGGGGACTCGCTATGGGATGTATTTATTTTTTGATTCTTACGGCGGTGTCAATACTGGTGAACAGGAGGATGGAAGATGCTATGAGCAACATAATCACGGTGTTCCTGTTATGCGGAGGAAGTGGAATGTTGGGCGGTATGCTTAGTTAAGTAAAAAAATACTTTCCATATCTTAAAAACTGTGTTATACTAATTCAAATCGTGAAAAATAGTTCTATGCTGATAAACAGACATAGTATAAGGAGGAATACATAATTATGAAACACATCAAAACACTGACTACAAGGGATTTAAAGGAATCAATGAAAAAGGGCGGCTGCGGTGAATGCCAGACATCCTGCCAGTCAGCTTGTAAGACTTCCTGTACGGTAGGCAACCAGAGCTGTGAGCGTGCAAAATAGGCTGACGCTTTGCTAATTATGATTTTGTAAGCAGCGATGCGAATCGCTGCTTATTATGCGTTTTAAAAAAGGAGAGTATTCTTCGTGATACATCAATATAAAAATAATGGCTACAATATTGTATTGGATGTGAACAGCGGCAGTGTACATGTTGTAGATGATATTGTTTATGATGTCATGCCAATGATTGAACGGTTTTTTGGAGAAAAGTTGACGGATAAACATATGATTCTTGATAAGCTGGACGGACAGGCTCCATACTCATATGAAGAACTGGAAGAAGCGGTAGATGAGATTATTGAGCTTAGAGATGCCGGAATGCTTTTTACGGAAGATATATATGAAAAGTATATTTCGGAATTTGATAACAGGGAAACCGTTGTAAAGGCTCTGTGCCTGCATATCGCCCATGACTGTAATCTTGCCTGTAAGTATTGTTTTGCGCAGGAGGGAGAATACCATGGCAGACGTGCGCTTATGAGTTTCGAGGTTGGTAAGAAGGCACTTGACTTTCTGGTGGACAATTCCGGAAACCGGGTGAATCTGGAAGTGGATTTTTTCGGTGGCGAGCCGTTGCTTAACTGGGATGTTGTAAAGCAACTTGTAGAGTATGGCAGGAGCATAGAAAAAGAGCATAATAAAAAATTCCGCTTTACTCTGACGACAAATGGAATTCTTCTAAATGATGAAATAATGGAATTTGTCAACAAAGAGATGGGCAATATAGTCTTAAGTATTGACGGAAGAAAAGAAGTCAATGACAGGATGCGGCCACACCGCGGCGGTCAGGGAAGTTATGATGAAATCGTGCCTAAGTTTGTTAAGGCAGCCAAAAGCAGAGACCAGATGAATTATTATGTCCGCGGTACTTATACGCGTAACAATCCGGATTTTGCAGAGGATGTGGGACACCTTGCAGACCTTGGCTTTGAACAGATTTCTGTTGAGCCTGTTGTAGCAGGAGAGGATACAGACTATTCGCTGCGGGAAGAGGATGTTCCGGCACTGCTTAAAGAGTACGATAAACTGGCTTTAGAATATTTAAAAAGAAGAAAAGAAGGAAAAGCTTTCAATTTCTTTCATTTTATGATAGATTTAAAAGGTGGGCCTTGTGTTGCCAAGAGACTTTCGGGCTGTGGCTCGGGAAATGAGTATCTGGCGGTGACACCCTGGGGAGACTTTTATCCCTGCCACCAGTTCGTAGGAAACGAAGATTTCATAATGGGCAATGTCGATGAGGGCATAACCCGTGACGATATCAGAAATGAGTTTAAGAACTGTAATGTTTATACCAAGGAGAAATGCAGAGATTGTTTTGCCAAATTTTATTGCAGCGGTGGTTGCTGCGCTAATTCCTATCAATTTAGCGGGAATATAAATGATGTATACGAACTTGGCTGCAAATTGCAGAGAAAGCGCATTGAATGTGCTATTATGATAAAAGCGGCGCTTGCCGATGAGGAAGAAAAGGAGAATTAAAAATGAAAAAGAGTAAAGCGATAATAGGTCTGATTATCTTTGCGCTGGTACTTGCGGGCTTAAGCGCTCTTGCGGTTTTCGGCGTAGGCGAGAATAAATCAGGCTCCGCCTCAAGTATTAAGCTGGGTCTGGACCTTGCAGGAGGTGTTAGTATCACATATCAGGTTGTGGGAGAAGAGGAACCTGATAAAGAAGATATGAGTGATACTATTTATAAATTGCAGCAGCGTGTTGAGAACTACAGTACGGAAGCTCAGGTATATCAGGAAGGCGATGACAGAATTAATATTGAGATACCGGGTGTTTCGGATGCAAATGCGATCCTTGAAGAACTTGGACAGCCCGGTACACTGTACTTCATTGCACAGACAGACAGTGAGGGAAATGATAACTATCAGTCAGGCTATACCGTAGATGACGGCGGTAACCTTGTAATGGGATATACACTTAATAAGACGATAGACGAACTTATGGAAGACGGTTCAATCGTGCTTACCGGTTCGGAAATTGCCAGCGCTCAAGCAGGAACACAGCAGGACAGATTACAGAACTCGGAATATGTGGTTCAGCTTACCTTAAATGATGCAGGTACACAGGCTTTTGCCGATGCAACAACCAAGGCGCTTGCAGCCGGTGAAAGTATTGGTATTTATTATGACGGCGAGTTTGTAAGTGTTCCTAATGTTCAGGCGGCAATTACGGACGGAAGGGCGGTTATCACAGGTCAGAGTACCTTTGAAGAAGCAGAAAGACTTGCCTCTACCATACGTATCGGTGGTCTTAAACTTGAACTGGAAGAATTACGTTCCAACGTGGTCGGCGCACAGCTTGGCTCGGACGCAATCAGAACAAGTCTTATTGCAGCGGCAGTTGGTTTTATACTTGTAGTTATTTTTATGATTATAATATATTATGTGCCGGGTCTTGCAGCCAGCCTTGCGCTCTGCTTATATACCGCACTTATGGTTATCTTACTCGATGGTTTTGAGATTACCCTTACACTGCCGGGTATTGCAGGTATTATCCTTTCAATCGGTATGGCGGTGGATGCGAACGTTATCATATTTGCACGTATTAAGGAAGAACTTGCAGCTTCCAGAAGTGTTCAGGCTGCAATCAATACAGGTTTCTCCAAAGCGTTGTCAGCTATTCTGGACGGTAATATTACCACCCTGATTGCAGCTGCAGTACTTGCATGGAGAGGAACCGGAAGCATAAGAGGCTTTGCACAGACTCTTGCACTCGGTATTGTGCTTTCAATGTTTACCGCACTTGTTATTACAAGATTTCTTCTTAATGCACTCTATGCACTGGGTGTTCGTAGTCCGAAAGCATACGGTATTATCAAGATGCCCGGTACATTGCATATATTATCCAAGAAAAAAGTATTCTTTGCAATTTCAGCGGTAGCTATTATAGCAGGTTTTGTTGTAATGGGAATTCAGCAGGGAACAAACGGTGCACCGCTTAATTATAGTCTGGAATTCGTAGGTGGTACTTCTACTACCGTGACTTTGAATGAAGATATGAGTATAGAAGAGATTGACGCTGATATAGTTCCGCTTATTGAGGATATAACAGGAGACGGTAACGTACAGGTAACCAAGGTTGCAGGCTCCAGTCAGATTATTATTAAGACAAGAACCCTTAATGTAGAAGAAAGAGAAGAATTTGCCAATGTAATGATAGATAATTTCGGTGTTGAAGAAGATTCCATTACAGCAGAAACGATAAGTGCAACTGTAAGCTCCGAAATGAAATCCGATGCAATTATTGCAATTGTGCTTGCAACAGTATGTATGCTGATTTATATCTGGTTCAGATTTAAGGATGTCCGCTTCGGTGCCAGTGCGGTTGCGGCATTGCTCCATGACGTGCTTGTAGTACTTGCTTTCTATGCTATTGTTAGAGTATCGGTAGGTAATACATTTATTGCCTGTATGTTGACAATAGTCGGTTACTCAATCAATGCGACCATCGTTATATTCGACCGTATACGTGAAAATATGGTTGGTATGGGAAGAAAAGATGATCTGGAAGAGGTTGTAAACAGAAGTATTTCACAGACTATTTCCAGAAGTGCGTTTACATCATTGACTACTTTCTTTATGGTAGCTGCATTGGAAGTATTCGGCGTATCATCTATCAGAGAGTTTGCACTGCCCCTGATAGCAGGCATCATCTGCGGTACCTACTCCTCAATCTGCCTGGCAGGTGCTTTCTGGTATCTGCTTCGTACCAAGGTTGGAAATAAAGAAGATGCCGTTTCAAAGTCAAAGGCACCTAAGAAAGCAAAATAATTTAATATATAAAAGTGTAAGAGGATATCCCGATGACTCAAAAATCATAGTTCCGGGATATCCTCTTTTGTATTGCAATACTGACGGAATCTTGATAAAATTATTTTATATTGTATTAAAATAGGAGCATGGCTGCAAAATGGAAAATAAAGACGATTTAATAGTAGAAGGATATAAATTTGCGACATTGGCAGATGCAGAGACAGCAAGACTGGATGCAAAAAGGGTTAAAAATCTGGAAGACAATCTCAATTATAAAAAACCTCAAAATGTCCTTGCAATTTACCATAAGGCTTTGGATAACAAGGTGTTTCAGACGCCAATAGGGTTTGCTTATCTTGTAAGGATACAGGATCATCTTAAACGCTGCGGTATTGAAGAGGAAAATATCAGACCGGTTCCTTTGAATATGACCTTTACCAATAAAACGGAGGCAAACCGTTCAATAAGGCGCAGCATCGCAGCCAGAAAACCTGAATATATTGGAAGGTTTGTTGCGTCGGTCTGCATAAATATAATTTTGATAATAATGGTTGCTGCAATGTTTGCTATTTCGTTAAATAGTAATCATCCTAACATAATTAATTATAAAAGGGCAGTATTAAATGAATACTCGGAGTGGGAGCAGGAACTTACCGAAAGGGAGAATGCAGTGCGTAATGCGGAAAGAGAGTATGGCATAACTCCTTAATCTTAATATAGAAAGATATTAGAAAGGACAAGGCGGCGGATGGATAAACTGAAAATATTGGTTGTTGACGATGAAAGCCGTATGCGTAAACTTGTAAAAGACTTTTTGATAAAAAGCAATTACGAGGTTATAGAAGCTGAAGACGGAGCGCAGGCACTGGATATTTTCTTTGGACAAAACGATATTGCGTTGGTTATTCTGGATGTTATGATGCCTAAAATGGACGGTTGGGAAGTGTGCAGGGAAATCCGGGATTATTCTAAGGTGCCCATTATAATGCTTACAGCCAAATCAGATGAACGTGACGAACTGCAGGGATTTGAACTCGGAGTGGATGAATATATTTCCAAACCCTTCAGCCCTAAGATTCTGGTAGCGCGGGTTGAAGCAATACTTCGAAGAACCAGCCAGTTGGCTGCCGATGACGTTCTGGAAGCAGGCGGTATTGTAATTAACAAAGCCGCACACATAGTTACAATTGACGGTAAGCAGATAGAACTCAGTTTTAAAGAGTTTGAACTGCTTGCATATTTTATTGAAAATAAAGGTCTTGCTTTGTCAAGGGAAAAAATACTTAACAGTGTATGGAATTACGACTATTTTGGTGACGCCAGGACAATAGACACTCATGTTAAAAAGCTGCGGAGCAAAATGGGTGAAAAAGGTGATATGATAAAGACAATCTGGGGAATGGGATATAAGTTTGAGATTGAAGAGTAGATGTTGCTATATAAAGATTAATGAGAACAAGATTGATCCGGAGTGGAAAGTATGAAGGTAATAAAAGTTTATGGTATCCAAATTGTAAGTATCTTCATTATTTTTATGACTGCCTATGCGGTATATCCTAAGAATTCGACAATGAATTTCTTTCAATATGGTAACGAATGCGAATCTTTTCATACCGGCTGGCAGGTTTCCGTGGATGGCCGGATAGAAAAATATGATGAGCTTCCTACCTATATTACAGGAGATAATCCAAAAGAAATTATATTAAGCAGAACCATAGACGGAAAAGATACGGTGGGATTTTTTACGGCTTCGAAGCAGATTTATGTATATTTGGATGAAGAAGTGCTTTTGGAATTTGTAACGGATGGTTCTATGAATACAAAAACACCGGGCGGGGCATGGTTGTTTGCGGAAATGGATCGGGAGGATACAGGTAAGACGCTTTCGATTCATATTGTCCCTTGCTATGAAGGTAATCGGGTAAAGATGCCTGTCTTTTATCATGGAACAAGAAGCGGAATTATCCTCAATTATTTGGAAGAGAAACTTCCATTGCTTCTGCTTAGTATTCTGGGTGCGGTGGTTGGTTTGATTCTTTTGTGTATATGGGTTGCGGCAGGTAAAAAACTCCAGTTGAATAAAGGTATTCCGGGATTGGCTTGTTTTGCCATTTTTATTGGAACCTGGTCTGCTATTGAAACGAATATTTATTCTTTCTTTTATCAGAAACTGTTGATTTTTAGCTGGATGTCCTATATGTGCCTGAAAATGGCTGTACTGCCATTTCTCGTTTTTGTAAATACTACTTTTCATAATGGAAAATCAAGAGTATTACATATTTTAGCTATACTTTCTCTGGCAGAATTTTGGATAACCAACGCTCTGCAGTTTGCCGGTATTAAAGATTATTCTGAAACAGTATTCATAACACATGTTATTTTAATGATAGGCTGTATGTATATTATTGCGACAACAGTTCCCAAAATGTTTCATTATAATAGTAATTTGCAAGATTTGACGGATAAGAAAGTTACTTATATGGTACACAGCATCTGCATTGTTATTGTTGCGGTGGCAGCGCTTATGGATCTTGCTTCCTATTATTACGACAACAGTATCGATGTGGCTTATTACAGCCGTTTTGGGTATTTTATTTATATTATTGCTGTAACCTTTGCTTTCCTTATAGATTTTATTAATCTGATTGCCATGGGAAAACAGGCAAAGATAATAAAGGAAGAAGCATCTTTGGATGTTATGACAAGGCTTCATAACAGAGCTGCATATGAAAAGGATATAGAAAAACCGAATGCAATAAGTATCAGAACGATGGGGGTCATCGTGTGTGACTTGAATAATCTGAAGCAGTTCAATGATATGTATGGGCATGATATGGGAGACTATTATATTATTGTCAGCAGTGAAGTTATTCGGGATATATTTGGAAGATGGGGACAAATTTACCGAATCGGTGGTGATGAATTCTGTTGTATCGTGAAAAATTTACCGGAGGCGGCATTCGAAATAGAAAGAGGTAAAATGGAATTGAGAATGAAGGAACTGCATGTGCCGGGATATGATTTACATATGGAAATATCCGCCGGTTATGCAGCTTTTGATGCAGACGGTGACCAAAGTCTGAAGGACACTATGAAGCGGGCGGACTCCCGTATGTATGAGAGAAAAAAAGAATTGAAAAGTATTCAGAAGAAATAATACAAAATAGAAAAATATAATTGGGGGTTTGGGTTATAATTATGCAGATAAAGCAAAAAGGACAGAATATTTCTGTTGATAGTGCAGATAATGATATGAATTTGGAGCAGGTAATAGCTATGTTAGACGGCTTTGCGGCCTCTGATGCAAGTAGACTGAAAATAGATATATCAGATGAATATGAGCAGGGAGAGGTCAAGAGACAGTATCATCATGGCCGCTGTGATATCGGAAGTCCATGGGCAAGAGGGTGCGCATTTGACGTGCTGGAAGATGAAAGGGAAAATTAATGAAGTATTCCATAAAAAAGCAGTTTGCCGGTGTATTGGGCATTTTGATGATTGGAACGATTATATTGTGCTGGTTTATTAATAATACTTTTCTTGAAGACTATTATATAGAAAACAAACAGAAAGTCCTTATGAACACCTATAGCTATATGAATGCCGCATCCAATGAGGATATAATCGGCACAGAAGAGTTTGACATTGAATTTCAGAAAATCTGTGGTAGAAACAATATAAGTTATATTCTTCTGGATGCGGAAACCCAGACACTTAAAACTTCTACTGATGATAGGGACAGACTAAGCAGGAAACTTTTGAATAACTTGTTTGATCAAGTTAATTATGATAATATCAGAATTCTGGAAAAAGGAGATAACTACGAGATAAGAATAACCCTTGATGACAGGACGAAGACTGAATATATGGAGATGTGGGGGGTTTTGGACAACGGAAATCTTTTTCTTTTCTTAAATCCAATGGAAAGCATTAAGGAAAGCGTTAAACTTGCAAACCGTTTTCTTGCATATGTCGGAGTTCTTGCAGCTGTTTTGGGGGTTATAGTCGGACTCTGGGTATCCGGCAAGATTGCCAAACCGATTATGGAGCTTACAAGGATATCAGAGCGTATGATACACCTTGACTTTAATGCAAAATACAGCGGAAACAGTAAGACGGAAATTGCATTGCTTGGACATAATATAAATGAACTATCTTACACTCTTGAGAAAACTATATCTGAGCTGAAGACTGCCAATAATGAACTTCAAAGGGATATAGAGAAGAAAAATGAAATTGATGAGATGCGAAAAGAGTTTCTGTCCAATGTATCCCATGAATTAAAAACTCCGATTGCGCTTATTCAGGGATATGCGGAAGGGTTAAAAGAGGGAATAAATGATGATGAGGAAAGCAGGGATTTTTACTGTGATGTAATAATTGATGAAGCATCCAAGATGAACATAATGGTGAAAAAGCTTCTTACATTGAATCATCTGGAATTTGGCAATGATACAGTTGCAATGGAGCGTTTTGATATTGTTTCGCTTATTAAAAATCATATTCAGTCCTCTGAAATCCTAACCAGACAGAAAGAAATCTCTGTCAGAATGGAAGATTATGAACCTATATATGTCTGGGCGGATGAATTTAAGACAGAAGAAGTCTTTATGAATTATTTCAGCAATGCCATCAATTATGTGACAAATGAAAATATTATTGATGTAAAATTGATTAAACTCGGAAATAAAGTCAGAATCTCGGTATTTAACACCGGAAATCAGATACCTGAAGAATGTCTTGATCATATTTGGGAGAAGTTTTATAAAGTTGATAAGGCAAGAACAAGAGAATACGGCGGAAGTGGTATCGGACTGTCCATAGTCAAAGCAATAATGGAGTCCATGGGGCAGGAATATGGTGTGAGGAATTATGATAATGGCGTAGAGTTCTGGTATGAGCTGGAGATGGCATAATATTTTTAGCCGGGTTTTATAATAAATAATTTGTCATAAATTGAATAATAGGTTATAATAGACAAAGGCTCATAAATTTGCGTTACCGAAATTACTCTGCAATTTATACAGAGAATGTTAAGAATGTTTTTATAAAAATAATATATTAGGGAGAATGTGGTTCCAGTGAAAAAGATAAGTATTTTATTATGTAGCATTGGTGCTGCCTGTGCTTTAACAGCCTGCAGCGATGCAATGCCGGAATTAACTGAAGAAGAAAATGAGATTATTACTGAGTATGCGGTCGGACTTTTGTTAAAATACGACAAGTATCATGAAAGCAGGCTGGTGGATCTGACTGCTTATGAGGAAGAACAGGACAGTATCGAAGAAGAGCTGCCGGAAGAAGAGCTTATTGAAGAAGTTGAAGAAAATAAGGAAGAGCCGTCCGGTGAAAATACAGAGATCATAGAGGCTTCCGAGGAGCCTGTTGTATCGTCAATAGAAGATTTTTACGGAATACAGGGATTTTCTTTCCGATATACCGGATATGAGTTGCTGGATGAGTATCCTGCAATGGCGGAAAGTGAGGCAGACGCATTTTTTGCGATGCAGGCGACTGACGGAACCCAGCTTCTTGTGCTTAAATTCCAGGTGACAAATAACAGTGGAACTGATCAGGAATTAAACACCCTGAATTACGGTATGAGGTCAAGAATTACAGTAAATGATGAAGCATCCAAGAATGTACTATCTACTCTGTTGTTGAATGATCTGCAGACATATAGCGGGATGCTGGCCGCTAATGATTCAACAGAACTGGTTGCCATTATTGAAGTACCTCAGGGTATCAGTATCCAGAATATTTCAATGCAGTTAAGAAGCGATTCGGACAGTGCAGCAATTGTTCTTCAATAATAAATTTTCTTAATTAATATATTTGTAATTATAATAGTAGAGAAGTCTAATGACAAATTTTATAAAAAAGCAAAATTTTTATCAGATTTTCTGTTGACAATGATATTTTATGGTGATATACTCAAATTCGTTGCGGAGTAAGAATCGCAGCAAAAGCACCTTGACAAATAAACAGTAATGCAACCCTGAAAATTCAAGAGAAATGAATT
>JAFLTH010000035.1 GCA_022510525.1 Lachnospiraceae bacterium
TGCTGCCGACAATGCCTCTCGGATTACCGCATTGTGAAGCCCAATAGTCAGAAAATCTACTCATAATTCAAGCTCCTATTTATTTATCCTTTCCTGTTCTATCTCTTTTCCAATCCAAATTGCTTTAGAATCATTCATCAGTGATTCAACAGCCATGCAAATCCTTTCGCCATCCTGATTTCACTATCCACAAAGTGATTTCCTGGATTCCACTCTAAAATGCACGTTATTTCGTTAATATCTTCGCATAAAATTTCATACTGTTTACGGATATTATCGCCGACTTTTGACATCACTTTGTTTTTCGTCTTTTCTTCTTTTTCCCCAAGACTCAAATAGACCTTGGGTGTCTGTATGGAATGCGATGTCATATAGTTATCCCAATCAGGGAACCAGACGGAAGGCGATACTGCCGCTATGCCGCGAAAAATATCCGTTTGATAGGCTGCCCACAGTGCAAAAAGTCCTGATAAGGAATAGCCTCCAAGATAAAAATTGGTTTTGCTATTATTCATATAAACATTATTTATGTACGGAATCAAAGTATCCGTTATGAAAGCAAGGGTATCGGCAGCACCTGCCCCAAAACTGTTATTACCAAAAACCGGCTGAGCCTCCCATGGCGACAGTTCGTCATTCCAATCCTCAATCAGAAAAGCGGCAAGAGAAAATGGTATATCTGAAGATAGCTCTTTTATGATTTCTACTTCCCTGTCCAGCAATTCCAAATCATGCTCATCAATTGCCTGTATCAGAAAATTATCTGCCTGATCATTCTCATATATAAAACAGCGTTTCCCGCCAATGACTTGCTCAGAGCGCATAAATTACGATTCCTTTCATCAAATATCTTTGTATAACATATAATAATCCGCTTCGAGATTGCCAATTTGTCCTTTTAACCAATGCATAACATCATATCCGGTTTAATCACCTGCTCACATTAGTAATGTTAACACTTGTGCTCTCTGGGTCAACAGTGTATTCAAATCTCACATCATCCAATAAATTATCATTTTTTGCTGCTCTTATTCTTATGGATGCCTTATCAATTATGCTTTCCGTATAATACTCGTTGCCATCGATATATATGCTGTATTCACTGTCTCCATACCATAGTGAAACGGTACCTATTTCAGTCTCTTTCGAAACACCATTTTCCCTAAAATTATCAAGTGCAATTGTTTTTCCTGCATGTACAATAATAAAATCTGTTGAATCGTTGATTTTATCTGTACCACCACCTACACCGGAAAGCAAATCTTTATACACATTATTTGATATAAGAGTGTTTTCTTTCAAATCTATTATAATATCATTTGAAGAATCATACAAAAGCATTAAATATGTATTGAGATCATTCTGTGAATTGATAAATCCGGTCTCATATTCCTTGTATTCTTCATACCAGGCATTCCACCTATCAGCTATTGCACTATCTCTCCTATCTTCAATTTCATAATTTGCAAAAATGTACTCCCCTAAATATTCAGAAACCTTTTTTTGTCCGGCAATGTTCATATGGGAATCGGAATCCGAATAATCAGTTTGATAATTAACAACATCAAGATTCGTAAAATTGACATAGTTAACGCCATACTTGTCTGCAATATCTTGAATCATATTGGATTCTTTCTTCCATGTTTCGTCTGTTGGGAAAGGTAAATAAGTAAGTAATAATGGAATATTTCTATTTTGACATTCTTCTATTATTCGTTCAAGGTAAATAACGCCCTGCATATTTTCCGTAATTTCAGCCTTCTCAGGTGTATTGCTTATTTCAATCGGCTCATACACATCTATTGCAAATTCACATCCTTTTGTATCAACAAATTCATTCACAAAGTCTGTTTTTTGCAGTTCTCCCCATCTGGCATGATAATCACATACCGGAAATAATATGCTATATCTTTCTAAATCCGTATAGAATAGTCCATCTTCCGTTCTAACTTCATCTTTCATCAAATCATTTACAGCTGTCCATTTCGTGTATGAAAGCGGAAATGCATCAAATGCTTCATGCATACGATATTTATTGTATGTTTTATGAGGCCAGGTTGTTCTAAAGCAGTCAACTACTACTAATTCGGGACTTTCATAATCTAACAAATTTCTCAATTTCCAATATATTGATGGAAGCGTACATGTCGGACTTCCCCAATTATAGGATGTGAGTCCATATTCATTCCATATTTCCAGCGGATTAATCCCATACATAACATGCGACGTTCCAAAATAAAGAATGTCATAGTCTTTGGCATACTTAAAATATGTACTATAGGACATGTCTCTTGTTGATGCGGTTTTTACTCTCGTTAATTGTTGAATATAGTATAAGCAGCCCACTAAAAGACATAGCGTAACCAGGACTGACATTATCTGTTGTACTATTTTCTTATACATTTCTTATCCCTTCTAAAACTGAAAATATATAAAATTTGCTTCATTGTAATCCTGCCCCCAAATTCCAAAGGTAAAAATCGCTGAAATTGCGAAGGCAAAAAAACACCACCTAAACCAGTAATCCTGTCTGACGACTACTTCCCTAATCTTAATGCCTTTTCTCTTACAGAAATCAGCAAAAAGCAGTATTACTATTCCCATAATCATCAAGTGGAAATTCTTTTCATCCAACCCACACATATACAAAGAACTGTCAAACAGCACCCACGGGTTATTGACAGTAATCATGGACTTAATTATTTCAAGTGCCTCCTTAAAGCTATAAGCTCTAAAGAAAATCCAGGAAAAATCCACCAAAACAAAAGTAGCAGCTATATGTATGAGTTTATGTCCCAATGATTCTCTGTCAAGACGCAATAACAAGACCAGTTTATCTCTTATAGGCTGAAGTATTTCACCGATTATCTGGTATAGCCCATTGAGTCCGCCCCATGCAATAAAAGAAAAGGAAGGCCCGTGCCATAATCCGCTAACCAGAAATACAAGCATCTTATTAATGTATTTACGTATACTACCTCTCCGGCTGCCACCCAGCGGAATATATAAATAATCCTTGAACCATGATGTCAGAGATATATGCCATTTCTTCCAAAATTCCGCTACAGATGTTGATAGATAAGGTGCATCAAAGTTTTCCATAAGTTTGATGCCCAATACTTTAGCTGCCCCCATTGCAATTGTTGAATATCCTGCAAAATCACAATATATCTGAAATGCAAAAAGCAATGTGGCAACAACAAGATACGCTCCCGGATATGTTGAAAAATCACCATAAACAGTATCAACAAAAATTGCTATGCGGTCGGCCAATACTATTTTTAAGAAAAATCCCCATAGCATCAACAATATGCCCTCTCTGGCATCTTCGAAACAAAATTTTTTAGGAATCGCCAGCTGTTTTAACAAATTTTTTGAGCGTTCAATAGGCCCTGCCAGCAACTGTGGAAAAAATGACACAAACAGTGCATATCTTATGAAGTTTTTCTCCGCATATATTTCATCACGGTAAACATCCATGGTATAGCTTAATGACTGAAATGTATAAAATGAAATTCCGACCGGCAAGATGATATCAAAAACAGGGGCATTTAATTGAATATGGATTTTGGCAAATACACTCGTTAAAATTGCCAAAACAAAATTAATATATTTATAATAAAACAGTATACCTAAATTAATTACAAAGCTGCCTGCCACTATCCACTTTTTCAATGTTGTTTTCTTCACCACATCATAGGATGAATTGTTTACTTTCCCTATTAATAAACCACTCACATAAGTAATGACGGTCAATAAAAGTATAAGCAATGCGTACCTGGCATTCCAGCACATATAAAAATAATAGCTCGCCATCAAAAGCAATGGCTGCTTAAATTTCTCCGGTATTACAAAGTAAGATAACACAATTAACGGAAAAAACATTAAAAATTCGATAGAATTGAAGAGCATTCAATTATCCTCCTATCAATAACCATGCAAATCCCCTTGCCATACTGAGTTCAGTATACAATAACTTTTTACCCTTTTCAATTGTACTTATAGTTGCAGCGTAACTTATTACACTGCTGTTTATTGCTCCTCAACACACTTGCACTATTGCATAGGTCAGCAGTATAATGGAAAAAGTTATTACGAAAAAAACGGAAATATAATACAAAATATGAAAAGGCGGTTTTTTACGGATGATAGTTGTATTAATAAATTGGGTTTACATAACATTAACAACCTACTTATCAGGAAATGCCTGTATGCGCTTTCTGGAACACTTGTTTCGACAAAAAAGAATTGATAATATAACAGGGCATCCCGAAAATGGGACATGGCAGCGAACTCCATTCTATGACCTATTTGCGGGAATTATGTGTACAACCTTATATGCACAGATTTACAGCCTGTTTAGCGGCGTAAGACTTGGTGCAAACATCGGACTACTGGCCTTTTGCCTGATTTATGCCATATTGTTTGGAAAAAAGGTCGCAAATGAGCTTAGAGAATGGCTGCAAAAACAAAACAATGAAATGTCTTCTATTATAAGATACGGACTTATATTCATACTTGTTCTGGGAACGGCAGCATACGCTCTTGCCACCTCCGGAGCGCCCAAGCTCATAGACACCGACTGGTACCACGCCCAGACCATCCGCTGGATTGAGGAATACGGCTGTGTGACCGGTGTGGCGAATCTATTTTATTCCCTGGGCTTTAACAGTGCCCAGCATTATTTTGACGCGCTCTATAGTATGAAGGCAATGTTTGGGGTTTCTCTCCATGCTACAGGAGGCTACTTTGGACTGCTTCTTCTTTTCCACGGACTGATCAGATTAGCCGGATGGAAATCCCACAAACGTCACATTGCGGATGGACTGGCACTTGCCGAGATTGTCTATACCATCATTGTGACTGCATTCTTTGCCGACCCTTACACCGATACCCTTCCCAACTGCCTTGTTTTCTTTATCCTAACCGAGTGGCTGATTCTGATTGAAAGTGAGGAAAAAGAGGATTTCCCCTATGCCTTTTTGTGCATCTTCGGTGTTTTTGCAACAGTTGTTAAAACCTCTGTTGTTATGGTGGTGCTTCTTGTAATTCAGCCTGCCATATGGCTTATCAAAAATAAAAAGTGGGGAAAAATTGCAGGCTATATCATAACGGGTGTTATTATAGTCGTTCCATTTTTTATTACCAATGTACGAGTGACGGGATATCTTGTTTATCTTGCAAGCGGAATAGATTTGTTTGATGTGCCATGGAAGATTGATATTGAAATTGTCAAGTATTCTGTAGCCAGTATGATACACGATGCCAGAGATGTTACAGCGACTATGGATGAGGCTTTACACAGCGGTCTTGCCTGGGTTCCCGCCTGGTTTAGAAATGATTCCATAAGTCACAGGATTCTATATCTGGCTGTCTGCTTTTTGCTGGTATTTGATATAGTCGGGACAATATTATCCGTATTGAAAAAGAAGTCTGCAGAACTTCCTATGCTTCTGCCCCGTCTGGTAGTTATTATCGGACTGGTATACTGGTTCTTTACGATTCCGCAGGTTAAATACTGCTGGGTATTCCTTTTATTCCCTCTGACGGTTATACCTATGGTTTATATGGAAAAGTTTAAAGAACATAACAGAATCAGTAAATTAGCAGCTATGACGGCCTCTCTGGCAGGCGGTGCAGTTCTTATAATGTTTGCGGGATTTTATGGTCTAAGAACACTGGGTTATGTGCGTGATGCACTGCCAAATACGCTCGTCAGACAGGCTGACTATCAGAAACACGAGCTGAAACCTGTTGAAAAAAACGGACACACCTTCTATGTACGTGAAGAAGGCGGCGATATTGTTTGCGGTTATTATGCCTTCCCATACTTAAATGAGGAGGAACTTTTGGACAGGCTGGTTACTGGAGAAAAGCTATCGGATGGGTTTTATCTTGAGCATTGAGGGCTGATTTTAAATCAGCCCTTTTCTTTTACACCGTTTTTGATTTCGTAACAAAATGTACCCCGCCGGTAATCAGCACTGATGCAGTAATCGATATAAGATATGATACCACTTTTTGTATGCCTCCATATACTCCATTAAATACCATATACATCTCTCCGAATACGCCATAAAATATGAAATATATCTCTCCAAATACTATTCCCATCATCACCCAATGTGCGATAGGGAAAGCATAGAATCCGGTTCTCGCATAATCCTTATTCTTATCCGCAATGTAGGATAGAAGAATAAAAACGGCTGTTATCATTACCCAGAATATCCAGTTTTGCATGCTATTTTCCGCCAGATTATCCCAATGCATATGCAAACAATAACTGGCCATTATCTGTATTGCAAATTCCACTACAACAAAGGTAAAAATAGTGCCCGGAATATGGTTTGCAATCCTTCTGCAAAGGAGCAGCAAAGAATAATGCAGCATAAAAATGATTACGGCTTTTACGGCATAAATCCAAAGTTGTTCTTTATTAGAAAAAATAAAGTCCGTGTTTTTCTCCACATATAATACATCCAGTCGGATGATCACTGTCTGTACCAGCAGAGGAATTATCACCACAGGCAATCCACTCAGGTAATGGCAGGTCAATAAATTGCGTGACTTTACGGGAAAAGTCCGCAGCACTTCCGTACGGTTTTGTGTTTCTTGTGCCAGCAGCCTGACCGCTTGTGCAATAAGTGCCACAATCACAGTCATCGTCACCATACGTTCCAGGAACATAGACGGAATCTCATCTAAAAAAGCATCCTGATTGCGCAGCTCCGGATGGGCATCCCAAACACCGTTCAGATATTGTGACCATTCCAGGTAATTCTCCAGATTAAATAATTTATGATGTAATCCGTATTCATTCGCCAGCAAATATGTTACCACTAATAGCATAACAACTGCTATTATAATCCAATACAGCCTATCTCTTTTGAATAATCTTTTTAAATCACTCATGCTTATATTCCCCCTCACTTAAAGCAGCACTTGCACTTCCTTTTCCCTGAATATAGATTTTCTTTAAGAGCATATAAATCTCCTCCAGTGTAATCTGCTGTCCGCTATAATCCCCGATACCCAATTCACTCAATATACGTTCGCTCTCTTCCCGCTTTCCTACGGTATAAAACTCCGATAAATCTCCAATCCTGGATGCTGCATGGACATTCATTGCCAACAGTTTATCATCCGTTATCGTCTGTGGCAGTACACCTTTCCATTTCTGTACGCTTTCCATGAACTCATCTACGGATTTTTGCGCAAAAATCTCTCCGGCTTCCATCATGGCCACGCTGTCGCACATGCGTTCCACATCTGCCAGATCATGACTTGAAAACAGAACTCCAATCTGCGTTCTCTCCACTTCCTCAATAAGAATATCGCGAAACATTGCTTTACCCTCCGCATCCATTCCGCTCTCAGGTTCATCCATGATCAGATACTCCGGCTGTTGCGCAATTGCAAGGATAAAATTTAATTTTGCCCTTTGACCCTTGGATAAAGTGCCTACATTCCTTTTCGCATTGATGCCAAAACGTTTCAGCAGTTCATCAAACTTATTTATAGAAAACGTGTTGTAGAAGTTCTGATAATATTTCGCTATCCCCGCAACGGAATAGACGTTGATAAAATCAAGCTGCTCCGACACATATGCCACTTTTGCCTTCACTTCCGGATTATCATAAATATCCTTTTCATCATAATGTACGGTTCCCTGTGCCGGTTTATAGATTCCTGTAACACATTTAAGCAAAGTGGTCTTTCCTGCCCCATTGGAACCAATCAAGCCATGAATCTCGCCCCGATTAATGCATATGTCAATTCCATGGATGACCGGCAAATTATTATATCCTTTTTGTAAATTCTTTATCTCTAACATTTGCTTATCTTTCCTTTCTAATAATTTTAGACATAACATTAGATGGAAGAATATATTTCTTTTACCATATTTACCACATCCGCCTCGGAATAACCTGTGCGCTTCAGTTCGATTATTTCACTCTGTATCCTTCCTCTAATCTTCTCCATTTCCTCCGCATTTGGCTCCATGCTTGGCATGGTCGTTATAAAGGTCCCTTTTGCCCGTATAGTCTCAATCACTTTCTGACGTTCCAGCTCCTGATACGCCTTCGCCACGGTGGACGGTGTGATATCCAGCGTCTGTGCCATCTTACGAACAGAGGGAATGGCATCCCCCGGACTTAAATGCCCCTTGATGACCAACAATTTTATTTGTTCAATAATCTGCTCGTAGAGCGGTTTTTTGCTGCGATAATCCAGTTCAATCAAGTAATCACCTCCTCGCCTCACGTATGATATTAATTTAGCATCGCTTCTGTATTGTTTGTATTATCTGTATTGCTTTATGTAGTACAGTTATTGTATAATGATTTATGTTATTTGTCAATAAAGTTTTCAATATTATTTTACATATGGTAAGATTGTCCCCAAAAAACAAGGCTTGCGCAAATAATAACTTTTCTCTGCGCCTCTGGCTCCGACAATAAGCAGAGAAAAGTTATTATTTGTGCAAGCCGCCCCTTTGGTCACCCCTTTAGCCAAGTCTCACTACTTAAGGCTTCTTCACATGCGTATGCGTATACAAATGCTCCTCACAATATTCATAATTCCCATCGCACTTAGAGCAGAACCTAAACTGCATATCCGGACTATCCACCTCAGTCCTGCCGCAGATTGCACACTTATGCTTGGTTATACCGCTGCTCCCACGTCTGACATCCCGCTTAAACTCCTGCCGCCTGTGAATCTGCTTGGGATTAAGATGCATCATATTCCTTGAAGTTAAGAAGAACACAACAAAATTAAGTAATGATGCAGCAATCGCAAACTTGATATTGACATCTCCCTGTAGGAAAGAGAATATCAACATAATTCCATATATAACGCCCAGCCATTTAACTTTTATCGGGATAATAAACATAAGTAATACCGAAATATCCGGAAAAGTTGCTGCAAACGCAAGGAAAATAGACATATTTATATAGTAGGTACTAAAATACAGCGAATACAATAAAAAGTAATTATATGCACCTAATCTCACAAATTCATCTGAGGGAAACAGATAGGTATACCCCATAAGCAGAAAACTTCCGAGAATAGTAAAAAGCATACCTGAAAACAGATATACATTATATCTGTAAGTACCCCAAGTTCTTTCCAGCGTAGTTCCTATTGAGCAGTAAAAATACAGCATTATAAGCGTAAAAAAGATATTGGATTCCGCCGGCGGAATAAGTATCCATGTTACAAGCCTCCATATCTGTCCATGAAGGATTGCATAGGGATTTAATGCAAAATAGTAATATATGAAGCCCGGCGACATTATATTTAATACATATCCTATTGCATAACATGCAACCAGCACAAACGATAAGTTTCTGATTGCATACTTTCCGAATCTTTTTTCAAATGAACTCATATATACGCTCCTTTTACATAATGATTTGCTTATTCGTCTTTGGCATTTCACAGTAAAAATTTGAATATATTCTATCATTACTGATTTTAAAAGTAAATGTCAGTATCGATAATTAAATAAAAATAATGAAAATTTAATATTTATATACCAAAAACTTTACAAATTCTCAAAAAGTGTTAATTGCTTTTTTAAAATAAGTGTCGTATAATGACTTAGCATGTCGATTATGAGAAAGGAATGGTTTCAGATGCAATATACTCTCGGTATTGATATTGGATCCACTACGGTTAAAATAGCGATTCTGGATGAAAAACATCAGATTCTCTTTTCGGACTATCAAAGACATTTTGCCAATATCAGGGATACTTTGTTCTCTTTATTGCAGAGCGCTTATGAAAAACTGGGAAATATTACCATACACCCTATGATAACAGGCTCAGGCGGTCTGACGCTTGCAAACCATCTTGATGTGCCTTTTGTACAGGAAGTTATTGCAGTATCTACTTCACTCAAGGATTTGGCACCTGTCACAGATGTGGCTATTGAGCTTGGCGGTGAAGATGCGAAAATCATCTACTTTGAGGGAGGTAATGTTGAACAGCGCATGAATGGTATCTGTGCCGGCGGTACAGGTTCTTTTATTGACCAGATGGCGTCACTTTTGCAGACTGATGCCTCCGGTTTAAATGAATATGCCAAAAATTACCATTCACTATATACTATTGCGGCAAGATGCGGTGTTTTTGCCAAATCCGATATACAGCCGCTTATAAATGAAGGCGCAACCAAAGAGGACTTATCCGCATCTATTTTCCAGGCGGTGGTAAACCAGACCATAAGCGGTCTTGCCTGCGGTAAGCCTATAAGGGGGCATGTTGCCTTTCTTGGGGGCCCGTTACACTTTTTATCCGAGCTTAAACAGTCATTTATACGTACACTCAAATTAGATGACGACCATATTATAGATTTGGACAACTCACATCTGTTTGCGGCAATCGGCTCAGCCTTAAATGCTAAGGAAGAAGTAAGTTTCTCTATGCAGGAAATGGTAGAAAAGCTCTCTTCGGATATCAAAATGGAATTTGAAGTAGAGCGTATGGAGCCGCTTTTTGCAAGTAAAAAGGAATACGACGAGTTCTGTAAGAGGCATTCGTTACACCACGTAAAAACTGCCGATTTATCGACATATAAAGGAAAATGTTTCCTTGGAATAGATGCAGGAAGCACCACTACCAAGGTTGCCTTGGTCGGAGAAGACGGTTCACTGCTCTATTCTTTTTACAGCAGTAATGACGGAAGTCCACTAAATACGGCAATCCGCTCAATTAAGGAGATTTATTCCCTGCTTCCTGAGGACGTGCAGATTGTGCGCTCCTGCTCCACCGGTTATGGTGAGGCACTGATGAAAGCCGCATTTTTGCTTGATGATGGCGAGGTTGAAACCGTTGCCCACTATCATGCCGCCGCATTCTTTAATCCTGATGTAGACTGTATTTTGGACATCGGCGGCCAGGATATGAAGTGTATTAAGATCAAAAACCAGACCGTTGACAGTGTACAGCTCAATGAGGCCTGTTCTTCGGGCTGCGGTTCTTTTATTGAAACCTTTGCAAAGTCGTTGAATTATAGCGTACAGGACTTTGCTTCTGCCGCTCTGTTTGCCGAGCACCCGATTGACCTTGGCACCAGATGTACGGTATTTATGAATTCCAAGGTTAAGCAGGCTCAGAAAGAGGGGGCTGAGGTCTCCGATATTTCCGCGGGACTTGCTTATTCGGTAATTAAAAATGCGCTGTTTAAGGTTATCAAAGTCTCCGATGCCTCGGAACTTGGCAGGCACATCGTTGTGCAGGGAGGAACTTTTTACAATGATGCAGTACTTAGAAGTTTTGAAAAAATAGCTGACTGCGAAGCTATAAGACCCGATATTGCGGGAATTATGGGTGCCTTTGGTGCCGCGCTGATTGCAAGGAATAATTATAAGGAAGGCTACCGGTCCACCATGCTTACAATCGATAAGATAAACTCACTGCAGTTTGATACGAGTATGGCAAAATGTAAGGGCTGCACAAATAATTGTCGTCTGACCATCAATAAATTTACGGGCGGACGTCAATATATATCGGGAAACCGCTGTGAAAGAGGGCTTGGAAAAAGCAAAAATGAGAACGGTATTCCCAACCTATTTGACTATAAACTCAAAAGGATATTCGGCTATGAGCCGCTTCCTGCCGATGAAGCCAAAAGAGGCACTGTAGGTATTCCCAGAGTTTTAAATATGTATGAGAATTATCCGTTCTGGTTTACATTTTTTACCAGACTCGGCTACAGAGTTATACTCTCTCCAAGCTCCAACCGCAAGATTTATGAACTTGGAATTGAGTCTATACCAAGTGAATCGGAATGTTATCCTGCAAAACTGGCACACGGACATGTGACCTGGCTTATAAAACAGGGCGTGGATTTCATCTTCTATCCCGCACTGTTCTATGAAAGAAATGAATTTCCGGAAGCCAATGACCATTACAACTGCCCTATAGTTACATCCTATTCAGAAAATATTAAAAATAACGTAGAAGAAATAGGCCGAGGCGAGGTCGTATTCCGCAATCCGTTTATGTCATTCAGGGATTTAAAAACCGTTACCGAGGCTCTTACCAAAGAATTTGATTTTATTTCAATAACAGATGTTATGGATGCGTGCGAAGCTGCATGGAAAGAGCTTGACAATGCAAGAGACGATATACGCGCCAAGGGCGAAGAAGTCCTTGATTATATGGAAAAGAACAATAAACGCGGCATAGTGCTTGCCGGTCGCCCCTATCATATAGACCCGGAAATCAACCACGGTATTCCTGAGCTTATCAATTCTTATGATATCGCGGTGCTGACAGAAGATTCCGTATCACATCTGGCTGCCCCGGAGCGTCCGCTTATAGTCTCCGACCAGTGGATGTATCATTCCAGACTGTATGCTGCCGCAAGCTTTGTAAAAACAAGAGAGGATTTGGACCTGATACAGCTTAACTCCTTTGGATGCGGTCTGGATGCCGTTACAACCGATCAGGTCAATGATATTTTGTCCGGTTCCGATAAGATTTATACCTGTTTAAAAATTGATGAGGTAAACAATCTAGGTGCCGCAAGAATCCGTATTCGTTCACTGCTCTCTGCAATTAAAGTACGCGAGCAGAAACAAAAAACACGTGTTATTCATTCCAGTGCCATCAACAAGGTGGCTTTCACTGAAGAAATGCGTAAAGATTATACAATACTCTGTCCTCAGATGTCGCCCATACATTTTGAGATACTTCAGGCTGCTTTCAGCGCCTGCGGCTACAACTTTGAAGTGCTTGAGAATGACAACCGTCAGGCAGTGGATGTAGGACTTAAATATGTAAATAATGACGCCTGTTATCCTTCCCTTATGGTAGTGGGCCAGATTATGGATGCGTTACTATCCGGCAAATATGACCTTAATAAAGTCGCAATCATTATGACCCAGACTGGCGGTGGCTGCAGGGCTACCAACTATGTGGGTTTCATCAGAAGAGCTTTAGAAAAGGCGGGAATGTCACAGATTCCTGTTATCTCGCTGAATCTTGCAGGCATTGAAAGCAATCCCGGATTCCACTTAAATGCGGATATGTTCGTACGTGTATCTTATGCCGCATTATTCGGTGATATCTTTATGCGCTGTGTATACAGGATGCGTCCTTATGAAAAAGAAGCCGGTGCAGTAAATGCAGTTCATAAAAAATGGGCGGAAAAATGTCGTGAATTTGTTTCCGGAAAGCATCTGAGCTACTTTACCTTCCGGAAGATGTGCCGTGAAATAGTAAAAGATTTTGATAATATTGAAATTAATGAAATACAAAAGCCTCGGGTGGGAATAGTCGGAGAAATTCTTGTTAAATTTGCACCGGCTGCCAACAACCACCTGGTAGAACTTCTTGAAGCTGAAGGTGCGGAAGCCGTAGTTCCCGATTTGGCAGACTTCCTGCTCTACTGCTTCTATAATCAGATTTATAAAGCTGAACAACTGGGTAAATCCAGAAAAACCGCAATACTTTCAAGATTGGGTATTCGTGCGGTAGATATACTGCGCGGAAGCGCTTATAAAGCCTTTGAGAAGAGCCGCCACTTCGAGCCGCCCACAAGTATTTATACTCTGGTGGACTATGCCAAACCTATTGTAAATATAGGCAATCAGACAGGTGAAGGGTGGTTTCTTACCGGTGAAATGATTGAGCTCATCCACAGCGGGGTCAACAATATTGTCTGCACACAGCCTTTTGGTTGCCTGCCAAATCATGTTGTAGGTAAGGGAGTTATAAAAGAGCTCAGGAAGCAGTATCCGCTTTCCAATATAGTGGCTATAGATTATGATCCCGGCGCCAGTGAAGTTAATCAGCTCAATCGTATCAAGCTGATGCTGTCAACTGCGCAGAAGAATTTGAGGAAACAGATAAGTTAGGGACGAAATAAATACGGATTACAAAAATAGAAACTTTTCTTTGCTTATTGTCGGAGCCAGAGGCGCAAAGAAAAGTTTCTATTTTCGTAATCCTTGGTTTATTGCAATCTGCAAATAAATAACAGATGTAATTTATTGTGATTACATCTGTTTCCTGACTATGGCATATTCGTCGTCCAGTTGGTAGAATGAACAGTCGAAGTCTCCGCCGCTTAAAAAGCGGCTCATGTCGTCTTCGTCCAGGTCTACCATGCATATATAGCACTCGTAGTCCTCATCATATTCATAATTAATGCATGAATCGCAGCGGCTGCTCATTTTATCACCTTAATAAAAAGACTTCTCTAACTTGCGGTTAATAAACTTAATCTTATCTTGCTCCGCTTCAGCCAACGGCTGTATCGCTACATCCGCGTCATCTTTCTGGAGCTGGTTAACACAAAATATACAGGTTCCGAATTTATCGTTGGAAAACAGCTTGGGTTTTTCCCATTTAACATAATAAGAAACCCTGCTTTTTAACAAAAGTTTCTCTATCTTTTCTTTGGTATCCATATCAGTAACCTGACACCATTCCAATTCATTATGCACTTTAACTTTCTGATACGCTGTTTCCATATTTATTCAAGCCTCTCTATAAATGTACTTACATCATAGCCCGCGATGTTTGTGCAAAGGCGTTTTCAACGCCTGAACAAACTCGCAGACGAACGAAGTTCATATTATGAACGTAGTTCGTCTTTTTCACCCTATTATATTACTTTTTTCACAATTGTGCAAGCTTGCAGAATAAGTGAATTTATGTTATCCTTTAAAGCGGTTACAGTAGACTTAAAGAATGGAGAATCAACATGCCAATTAAAATTCAGGATTCGCTTCCCGCAAGAGCTACTTTAGAAAGCGAAAATATTTTCGTAATGACAGAATATCGTGCTATGCATCAGGATATCAGGCCTTTGAATATGCTGATTCTGAATCTTATGCCGACTAAAATCATTACCGAAACACAGCTTTTGCGTAAACTCTCCAACTCTCCGCTTCAGGTATCGGTGGAGTTTCTGCAGACTGCAAGTTATATGCCACAGCATGTGGATTCCAACCATCTTGAATCTTTTTATACTACTTTTGACCAGGTAAAAGAACGTAAGTTCGATGGAATGATCATTACCGGTGCCCCCTTAGATAATGCCGGCTTTAAATTTGAAGATGCAACTTATTGGGAAGAGCTATGCACCATAATGGAATGGAGTAAGACCCATGTTCACTCTACGCTGTACTTATGTTGGAGTGCATATGCTGCACTGTATCATTTTTACGGACTTGAAAGTTTTTATATGAATGAAAAACTCTCCGGTGTCTATTCTCATAAGGTATTAAAAAAGACTTCTCCGCTCTTCAGGGGTTTTGATGATATCTTCTATGCCCCACAGTCGCGTTCAATAGGAATCGAGGCAGAGAAAATCGCCTCAGTTCCGGAGCTGGAATTAATGGCGGTATCCGACGAAGCCGGAGTTACCATTGTAAAAAGTACGGACAGCAGGCATCTGTTTGTCACCTGTCATCCTGAATATGATGCCGACACCCTTTCCAGAGAATATTACAGAGATTTGGAAAAGGGCTTAAATCCTCATATACCGGTCAACTATTTCCCGGGTGATGACCCGTCTAAAGCTCCGATTGTAAACTGGCGCTCCACCGGACAGTTATTGTATACTAACTGGCTTAATTACTACGTATATCAGACTACGCCTTATGATGTGCGGGAGATACAGTAATATCAATAATGAATATTCAGGTCTGAATCAAATCAGCATTACTCATAAATATTCGTTCATGAAATCTTCTTCAGAGATAATCCTGATTCCAAGTTCTTTGGCTTTTTTGTTCTTAGTGGAATTGGATGTGGTATCATTATTGATAAGACAGGTGGTTTTTCCCGTGACGCTGCCTGTAACTTTTCCGCCCTTATTCTCAATTATTTCCTTCAATTCGTTTCTGTTGGCATAGGAATTAAGGCTTCCGGTTATTACAAAACTCATACCTGTTAATGTCTGTGCCGCTTCATCCACGGTTTCAACAGAAATCTCAATTTCCTTTAACAGATTATCAAGCTGTTCATTGTTTTTTTCATCCCGGAAATAATCATAAAATGCCTTTGCAAGTACTTCACCTATACCTTCTATCTCGCTAAGTTCTTCAACCTGTGCGGCTTTCATTTCTTCTAGATCGGAATGGTAATATCTGCATATCATTTTGGCATTGGCAAGTCCTATGCCTGTAATCCCAAGTGAATAAATAACCCTTGGCAGCATCGTATCTCTCGCTTCATCAACGCTTTTTTGGAGATTGTTAAATGATTTTTCACCAAAACCTTCCATATTGGTAATCTCTTCTTTATAGCGGTCCAGTTTAAAAATATCCGCATATTCATGGATGAAACCCTTTGCAATAAATTTTTCCAGAGTTGCTTCTGACAGACCGTCGATATTCATGGCATCCCTGCTCACAAAAAGTGTAAAAGCCTTAAGCCGTTTCGCTTCGCAGGAGGGATTGGTACAATACAGAAGCTGTACATCATTATCCTGTCTAAGCTCGGTCGATGCCCCGCACACGGGACAAAACTCAGGCAGCTTAACATTATCACTCTGAGTAAGGTTTTCCGCAATCTGAGGGATGATCATATTCGCCTTATAAACGGTAATATGGTCACCTATTCCAAGCTTTAGGCCTCTCATAATACTTATATTATGCACGGAAGCCCTGCTTACCGTAGTTCCCTCTAACTCCACCGGCTCAAACACCGCAATCGGATTGATAAGCCCCGTACGGCTTGGACTCCACTCTATCTCCTTAAGTGTGGTCTCCCTAAGTTCATCCGCCCATTTAAATGCAATAGAATCCCGCGGGAACTTGGAAGTTACCCCCAGCGAGTGGCCATATGCAATATCATCCAACACAAGCACAAGTCCATCCGAAGGTATATCATAGCTCTCTATCTTATTTTCAAAATACTCTATTTCCTCCAGTATATTATCCGGAGTCACCTTTTTGTATTCAACCGTGTCAAAACCCTGCTCTTTCAAAAACTCAAACTGCCGTTCCCTTGAATTGTCAAAATCCACTCCGTCCGCCTTAACCAGGCTAAAGGCATAGAACATAACATTCCGGTTTGCCGTCACCTCATTGTTCAACTGACGCACGGAACCGCTGCAAAGATTCCTTGGATTTTTATATTTTGCATCCACATCATCAATCCGGCTGTTTATCTTCTCAAAATCGGTATAGCTTATGACAGCCTCCCCCCTCAGAATCAATTCCCCCTGAAAAGGGATTGTGAGCGGAAGATTCTTAAAAACCCTGGCGTTATTGGTAATAACCTCGCCAACCTCACCGTTTCCCCTGGTAACAGCTTTTGCAAGATTTCCTGCAAAAAATGTTAACACTATAGTAAGACCGTCCAGTTTCCACGACAATAGTGCGGATTTTCCGTCTAACCAGTCCCTAAGTTCCTCTCTGCTCTTAGTCTTTTCCAATGAAAGCATAGGCTTTTCGTGGCGTTCCTTAGGAAGCTCATCTACTGCCTCATAACCCACATTTATACTTGGACTGTTTGTTAAAATAACACCCGTTTCTTTTTCCAGAGACAATAACTCATCGTAAAGTCTGTCGTACTCAAAGTTAGACATTATCTCCGTATCCTGCGCATAGTATGCTTCCGAGGCACGATTAAGGAGCGATACCAATTCTTTCATACGGTCTATATTGTTATTTGACATTTATATACATATCCTTTCATTCTACTGATTAATTATACTATACAAACACATAATCATACTTTATTATCCATCGTAAAAACTTCTGTTAAATATACACCATTACTGTCTAATAGCGCACTCACTATAAAGTGCCTGCAGCTCCATATCTGTAAGTTCTCTATACTCTCCCGGTTTTAAATTCCTCAGTTCTATATTCATAACACGTGTTCTTTTTAGGCTTCTCACCTCATACCCTACCGCCCGGCACATTCTTCTTATCTGCCTGTTAACCCCCTGTGTCAGAATCATCTTCATAGTGTAGGTTCCGGTCTGTGTAATCTCGCATTCCCTTGTGGTAAGTTCCAGCTCCTTTAAATATATCCCTGAGCGCATACGATCAAGGGCGGCTTCATTAAGGGGTTTATTTACCTTTACCAGATATTCCTTCTCATGGCGGTTAGCCCCCCTCATCATAGCATCGATCAAATCACCATCATTGGTCATAATTATGAGCCCCTCCGATTCCTTGTCGAGTCTTCCGGCATAAGTGAGGCGCTGCGGGTATTTAAGGTTATCCTGAATCGTTATCTTAGCATGTTTATCCCTGCCGGTACAGACTACTCCTATGGGCTTATAGTATGCAAGAACCACCTTCTGCGCGGGTATATTCAAAGGTTTCCCATTTATCCTGATATCATCCCTGTCACTCACCCTCATCCCCGGTGTAGCAGGTTTGCCATTAACAATAACAAGTGCTTTTTCAATAAGCATATCTGCATCTCTGCGGGAACAGTATCCGCATTGGGCAATATATTTATTTATTCTGACACCATTATTTTCCACAATCAGTTTTCCCCTCTAACTACTCCATGCTCCATCAGAAAATTTTTCCATACTATGTATCCATTAGCATATAAATGCACTCCGTCAAAAGTTAAATCGTCATTTAAATAACCCTCGTTATCCGTGAAAAGCGGGTTAATATCGAGATAAAAGACATCTGTTCCGTTTGCAAGCGTGGCAATTGCAGCATTCTTATCATTGATATTAATGTTGTTAAATTCCGTTGCCGGATTATCTTTTTGACGACTCACATGCAGGTTTGCCTGCAAAAAAATCACCGCATCGGGCTGCCACTGCCTAAGCTGCTGTAATACGGAATCATACTGGTTAAGGAAAAATTCGGTATTCCCGTAGCCTAATTCATTCATTCCCAGCATTATATATATTTTACCGTATTTTTTCTCCTGCAATACCTGATTAAGATTAACTTTATCATCTGTTTCCTGAGATTTTACGCCCTTTTCGTCGAGCAACTTGAATACTGTCATACCATTTTCACAGTAAAAGTCCGCATTTAAACCGGAATAATCAGAAATACCAAGTGTTCTTGAATCCCCAAAGAAGACCGCATCATCAAAATAATCCTCTCCCACTGTGGTATAAGGGTAATCGGTAGTTAATGCAACTTTTCCTGCATCAGAATAATATATTGAATCAATTTCAACCGGCGTATATGTTGTAAAATGAGTCTGTCCTATTATTATCTCTTCTGCAGGCTCCGGTTCATCATCCATGGAATTTTCCATTACAGCTGCCATAGCAGACTCAGTTTCACTTTTAATAGCATGTGCTATTTTATTTATATTCTCACCGATGCTCTTAACGTTATAACTATTACGCACGGTACTCTTTTCTTCTTCCATTATTACTGTAAAAAACGGGTTTGTCCAAAATGTTTCCCATCTATAACTGTTGTAATCACGATATATCATCAATGCAATGCCTCCCGCCGTCATAAACAGCCATGTTATAAGCAGCACAACCAGATATGGGCAATCGCGTATAATTTTTTTCCACTGCTTCATTAAAAATCGTCACTCCTAAAATCTGAAATATAAAAACGGATTATTGCTACCCACCATAATTTCATATACAGAGAACCAGAATACTGCCGCTAAAATAATCGCTGTAAACCATTTCTTCTTATAACTATGATACAGTCTCATAGGATACGGGGTTGAAAAAAGAATGCATAGAATAAATAACACCCAATATTCTTTGAGATATCGTATCAAATGCCCGGTTCCGACTATTACACTTGATGTATGTATACCTATCATATTCTGAAGGTAGCCCACAAGCTGTCCAACATTTGTAATTGCAAATATCATCCAGGTAACCGGTATGACCGTCATAACATAAATATGGCCCAATACCTTTTTTTGCTCCAGCCACTTTCCGATTCCACTCTTTTCAATGGAAATAAGCACAAAAAATGAAAGCCCCCATATGGCAAAATTCCAGTCCGCTCCATGCCATAGACCGGTAAGTGCCCACACTATAAGCAAATTAAAGGCGGTTCTTACAAAGCCCCTGCGGTTTCCTCCCAGCGGAATATACAGATATTCCTTGAACCATCTTCCAAGCGTAATATGCCATCTTCTCCAAAATTCCGAAACAGACCTGGAGGCATAGGGATTATAAAAGTTCTTCGGCAGCCTGAATCCGAGCATCTCCCCCAGACCCATGGCCATAAGCGAATAGCCCCAAAAATCAAAATATATCTGAAAAGAATAAGCAAACGCTCCAAGCCAGGCAACTGCAGCCGACAGATTGCCTGCCCCCGCCGTCATAATCGTATTCCAAAGCGTTCCTATCTGATTTGCCAACAGCACCTTGTAAGCAAGTCCGATACTGAAAAGTTTAAATCCGTTTTCAATACTTCCGGCAGAAATCCTTCTGGACTTAAGTCTCTCTGAAACTTCTTCAAATTTTACAATAGGTCCTGCAATCAACTGCGGGAACATACTCACATAGGCAGCAAAATCCATAAGCCTTGGTACTTCTTTTATCCTTCCCCTGTAACAATCCACCAGATACGATACGATCTGAAAAGTATAAAAGCTTATACCTAAGGGTAACGCCAGTGATAAAAACGGCATACTTTCCCCTGACAGCAGCCTGTTTATATTTTCCACCGCAAAATCCCAGTATTTGAATACAAACAAAATACCAAAATCAACAGTCAAGGCAAAGGCCAGAATCACTTTTTTTAATATTATCTTTTTATCGTTTATAATCAATCGTCCAAGCGCATAGTTTATCAATATGGAAAAAACAAGCAGAAGAACATAATAAGGCTCTCCTACTCCATAAAAAATCAAGCTTCCCGATAGCAAAACAAGGTTACGATACTTTTCGGGAACCAGCAGATATATAAGCATAAACAGCGGCAAGAACCTGAATAAAAAAACAATACTGGAAAACAGCATTTTATAGGCTCCCTGTAAAAAAAATAGTCTAAATATAGTATATTCCGCGAGGAAATAATTTACAAGTGTTACATAGAGATAAATTGCAAATTTATGAGGGATTGAAATGAATTAATGACAAGTGTATACTATATGAAAATAATTTGTTGAAAATGAGGAGCTCTATGCAGATTTATCTTGCACCTATGGAAGGAATTACTACATTTGTATATCGCAATGCATTTTCCCATTATTATGGCGGAATTGATAAATATTTTACTCCCTTTTTGTCCAATAAAAGTCTGAACTACAAGGAGATTAATGAGGTATCTCCGGAGCATAACAAAGGTCTTGTGGTGGTTCCCCAGATATTAACCAATAATACAGAGGTCTTTTTGTCAATTGCGACCAAGCTGGCAGATTATGGATATCGGGAAGTGAACCTAAATCTGGGCTGCCCCTCCGGTACGGTAGTTGCCAAAAAAAGAGGTGCAGGTTTCCTTAGTATTCCCGATACTCTGGATGCTTTTTTAGAAGAAATTTTTGAAAAATGTCCTTTGGAGATTTCCATAAAAACGAGAATCGGTATGGAATCCGTGGAAGAATGGGAGAATCTTCTTGCCATCTATGGGAAATATCCCCTAAAAGAGTTGATTGTTCATCCGCGCCTGCAAAAAGAATTTTATGAAGGGACTCCCCATATAGAGGCCTTAAGGATGACACAGGAATTGTCCCCAATGTTCCCTCTATGCTATAACGGAGAAATTGTATCTAAAGCTTCTTATGATGCAGTCATCTACAAACTTACTGCCGTGGAAAACATTATGCTTGGACGCGGTGTTCTTGCCAATCCTACACTGCCGGCAACCCTAAAATCACAAAATCCCGAAACCGGGCCAAATGCAGAGGACTTAAAAAAATTTCGGGCTTTTCATGACGAAATTCTGGAAGGATATAAGGAACTTATGTCCGGTGAGCAGCCGGTTTTGTTCCGCATGAAAGAATTATGGACCTATATGCGGAAATATCCGGGTCTGACCGACAGGCAAATGAAGCAGATTCGAAAATCCAAGAAGCTAGACGAGTATCGGAGTATCATAGCCGGGATTTGTTAGTAGAGTGTGAACTTCCACCAAACAGATATACTATGCCCTGAAAAATACTACAGTCACTATCATAAATCCATCCTGAATCTGTGCAAAAATCTCACCGCCCATTTTTCCCATCAATTGTCTGCATATATATAAGCCCAGTCCGCTTCCCTTTTCCCTCTCGCTGTTGGAACCTCTCCAGAAGCTTTCAAAAATATGTGGCAGTTCTGTCTGCGGAAGCGTACAGCCACTGTTTTTTACTTCCACCAGCGTACATCCCTCTTCATCATAGACCGTTATTTCCACACTTTTACCGTCTCCATACTTTATGGCATTTTCCATAATATTCTGTACAACCTCTATACTTCTGTCCAAATCCCCCTTAAGAAGGCAATCCGAATATTCACCCACGGAAAAGTCAGTTTTTATCAAAGCCAGTTTTTCCTTGTAATATCCCCAAATATTATTTATCAGCCCGGATACATAGAACTCCCCCATATCTACTTCCAGATTCAGGAAATCCTCCCTGGAAGCATTGATTATCTGTGAAACGAATCCCTCAATTTCATCTGCATTTGCGTTAATTTTCTCAGTAATCTCATACCGGCTTTCCTTATCGGAATAAAGCCCTCTTGATAACGCTTTTGCGTATAATTTAATAGCGGAAACAGGAGTCTTGATATCATGGGAAAGGGACAACAAAAGCGTCTTTCTGCTTTTGTGCAAATCCAGTTCCCTCTGTTTCTGCAGCTCCATATTTTCGCGAAGCATATTCACACCCCAGACAAACCTGCCGAAAAAACGGCTTTTATTCTCTTTCATTGGCGTGGTCAGATTGCCTTTTGCCAATTCATACGGGACATCAGTAAGCCTTTCAAAAGGTATGAGAATCTTCTGTCGGATAAATACTAAAACACACAATAATAACAGAGACATTACTGCTATGATTATATTCACTGCCAAAATTGTCTCCACATTATGACTTTTCTCTGACACCACATAATCAAACCGGTATATTTCACCATTAATTTCCCTGATGGCGTAATCGCTACCGACATTATAAAATGATTCACAATCATTTTCATTATAATTACTTAATTCATTACTATCAATCTCAATATCCATTTTTTCAATATGGTTTACATAACTATATACTGACAAATCAATATCTTCTAAATCAATATTTTCCGTACCGTTGCCTTCTATTTCCAGCGCAAGCCTGGCAATTTCTACCTGATATGGTCTTCCATTCATCCCACTGTTCGAGGTATTGAGAAAAACATTGGCGAATATGAACAACAATAGAATCATTACGATCAGGGCAACAAATATTTTATTAAAATTTCTCATACGTATTTATACCCCATACCCCACACGGTCAAAATTTTTTGCGGATTTTTGGGATCATCTTCTATTTTCTGACGAATCCACTTAATATGGACAGTAAGTGTCTGCTGTTCTGAAAAACTATCGCTGCCCCAAATCTGATTAAATAGATACTCTTTACTGAGTACCCTCCCCCGATTCTCAATAAGAATGCAAAGAAGCTCGAATTCCTTGGCTGTCATATCAATGGGTATCTCATTTTTATAAACCACATGACTGCTTTTATTTATTCTTAGATTTCCGTCGCAAATCTCATCTATAGCATATCTTCGCTTGAAAATTCCCTTTATCTTTGCCATCATAATGTCTATATCATAGGGCTTTTCAATATAATCATCCGCGCCCAGCATAAGACCGGTTAATTTGTCCTCTTTTTCATCCTTGGCACTGACGATCAGTATGGGAGTATTGCTCTGTTTTCGAATTTTCTCGCAGACTGCGAAACCATCAATACCGGGCAGCAAGATATCCAATATAATAAGCCTTGCACCGTACCTCTCATACAGCGTCAGGGCTTTTTCTCCGGTATCGGCAGTTGATACTATGTAGTTTTCCGCACGCAGAAAACCACATAGTAAGTCAGCCAGTTCTTTATTATCTTCCACAATCAAAATATCAACCATATTTCCTCCATTGTATACCATCACCAACCCATTTCCATCAGCCAGTTATTAAGTATTCTCTCCCTCTCCCTAAGCTGTAAAGAAGGATCAACCTTGTCTAAATTATACTCTCCCTTAATATTTCCATCAACAATGTACAATACTCTTGTGCACTTCGCGGCCACCTTAACATCATGAGTAACCAGCATGATAGTGGTTCCCTCTTTGTTAATTTGGGAAAGTTCCTCCATCACTTCATCGGAGGATGTTCTGTTTAATGCTCCGGTAGGTTCATCTGCAAAAATCATTTTGGGTCTGTTTATCATACTACGGCAGATACAGGCCCGTTGGAGCTGTCCACCGGAAACTTCATTGATGTCATTATCCGCAACATCTATAATACCCAGTTTGCGCATTAACGCCTGCCCTCTTAACACTGTTTCCTTACGACTCTCTTTCACTTTATCTGACTGGCAGGCAGGGAGAATGATATTGTCGAGCACAGTCAGGTTCTTAAGCATATACATCTGCTGAAAAATGAATCCCATTTCATTTAGGCGTAAATTGGCAAGCTCCTTCTGTTTCATTGTCTCAATAGCCTTTCCTCCAAACAGTACTTCCCCGGCAGTCATATCATCCATACCCGAAACAGTGTATAAAAGGGTAGATTTACCGGAGCCTGAAGGCCCCATAACAGCAACCATCTCACCTTCTGCGACCGTGAAATTTACATTTTTCAATACGTTATTCTGACGCTTATTTACGATATATGTTTTACAAAGATTATTTACTTCAAGTACATTTGACATAATATATACCAATCCTTTCTTTTATTCTATACCGGCACTTTCCGACGCAGATATCGTTCTCGTATAAAGAGCTGTCAAAAATGCGCTGAAAACCGTTATAAATAATACGATTAATGGATAAATCAAATAAACTTCAACAGGTACGATTTCATATTTCACACCATAGTTTGCGCCCATCATATTGAAAACCGGTCCTATGGAGGCAATCGTAGCCGGAATCAGCAATATCAGTGCGATCACCGTTGAAATTATACTGACAATGGCAAATCTCATAACATGCTGCCACACAATGATCCCATTTCCTATCCCCATTGCTTTTAATATAGCAATTTCGCCTCGCTCCCTTGCTATAAAAGAGCGCTCCATCAACACTGTCACCATTACGATAATGATCATAACAACCATTAAAACAAGCACTCTTATACTATCAATAATATCACTGCTGCCTATAACCACATTCACATATCCCCCTGCATCATAAACCGTATCCACGTTATATATTTCCTTAATTTTCTCAATCCGCTTCTCCACTTCTTCCTTATCCGGATTATCGGTGAAGTTAATCTGGTAAGGAAAAAATCCCATTGCCTGTATAAAATTAAGCTCACAACTTTCATGGAAACGTATACCTTCCCCCATATTGTTCATTGACTGAAACAAGGCTGTTATCATATACTCCTTTTCTCCTTCAAGCTGCCTGATGATAACCCTGTCTCCAATACCAACACCCAGCTTTTCTGCAGTTAATTTGGTAACAGCTATTTCCTGCGCATTTTGTGGCGGAGTTCCCTCATAATAAAGGTATTGGTCCGCGGTTGTTCCAATCCCCTGCATGGCTCTGGATTTACAGATATTGTCTCCATGCATAAGCGCAAAGTTAAGCATTAACTCAATAGAGCATTTTGCCGGCATCCCATTTTCTGCAAGTGTTTCTTCCATTTTTTTAAGTTTTTCTTCAAAAAGTTCTCTTCCGTCCTCTGCCAAAAACGCCATCACGCCTCCACTGTCATCCAAATATACATCACTTTCCGTAAGCGCAAACGTTGTCACCAGTCCTGAACTTTTCAATGTATTAACTGAATTTACAAGTATCAGTACTAACAGCAGACAAATTGTAAATGTAAGTGTGATGGACGCAAATCGCCCGGGACTACTCAACACGTCATTAGCAGCCAGAAAAACTGCGGGTTTTACGCTGCTTCTATGAAGTCTTAAAATGCTCTTTTTACGAAACCGTTCACCGGTGACACCGTTTCGTATGGCATCTACAGGGGTAAAACTGTTTACCTTCTTGGTACATCTGAAACAAAATAATAAGATAACTGCCACAACTCCTATGGCACAAAGTAAGTTAATTAATAGTCCCCCTTCTGCTTCCATAACCATTGTCTGAGATACACTGTTAAGCAGCATTTTACCAAAGGGAATACTCGCAAAAAGACCAATCATTGTGCCTAGCAATGCAAGCATAAAATATTTTACCATGTACAAACCTCGTATTTTTACACTGCCTATGCCGATTGCCTTCATAACACCAATCTCCCGATATTCTTCTGTCAATACAAAGGAAATCGTAAAACGTAGAACCACAAACGCTATCAGAATCAGACATACACTTACCACTAACAGTATACCTGCAATGATCATATCCATAACATATGTCATTTTAAGCATCTTACTGTCATCAAGAAATACGATATTGTTGTCCAGTACACTGAGTTGTCTTTCCAGTTCACGGGTATCACTTGTGCTGATATAACAGAGACTTCCACTATAATATTTCTTAATTTTTTCATTAGAAATATACTTCTCAAAATCTTTTTCATTAATTATAAAACGTGTCATTCCCATCATATCAGAGCCAAGCACCGCATCCTTTATACTACCTGCAACTTCAAAAGTTTCTGAAACATCACCGATACTTATTTCCAGCATGTCCCCTATTTCCACTGCATTCCAAGTCTTTTTTCCGGAAATATATACTTTACCGGGTTCCACTCCCTCTAAAGGCTTATTATCGCTGTCAAAATAGGTAAGTTCCGTATCCTCAAAAGAATTTAAAACGGAAGAATTGTGAAAAACATCCAGCTGCTCTCCCTCACACAGAATATTATCCGAATTCAAATACACAATATGTTCTATACCATAGCCGTCAACCACTTCAATATTATCAAGTATATCCGTGATGGGAGATGTCACTACCTTATCCGCGGTTGCTACCAAATAGTCCCTTACGCCCGCTTTTTCAAAAAAAGAATCCAATGCGTTTACAACAGTAATAATATTGTTTACGCTGCTGGATACAAACGTGGTTGCCAGAATAATGAACATAAGCACAATGATGTTCATTGCCCTTTTCCGGTTTAAATCTTTTTTCAGTATTCTAAAATACATCTTCTTTCTCCTTTCCTTATTATGACCTTACTATAACAAGGAAATTATTAAAGAATCCTTAAATAATGTAAAAAAATATTATTTACTGGCTACTTACATCTACCACAATCTGAACAGCCATTACAAATCAGCCTACTTCCACAGCGTTCACAATTCTCTCTGTAATGAGGTACATACAATATTTCATTTGGAATCTCCAGCCCAAAACGATCTGTGAGTTTCCATTCTATCGGTTTCCCCACATAATTCATTCCG
>JAFLTH010000036.1 GCA_022510525.1 Lachnospiraceae bacterium
AAACGACCTACACCCTTAGCAGGGGCGCCTCTTCAGCCTCTTGAGTATTTCTCCACAGTCTGAATTAAACCTCTACCAATATGGAATTTATTATGTCACATGTTTATTTACATATGACGCATTTGTTATTATACATAAGGCAAATTTATTTGTCAATGGCTTTTTCCGCATATTCTTTAATAGCCGTTTCATATAAATTATTTCCTTCTGAATCAATAACCACAATCACCGGAAAGTTTTCTACTTCCAATTTTCTAATTGCTTCTGTCCCCAAATCATCATATGCAATTACTTCCGATGATTTGATTGCCTTGGAAAGCAGTGCGCCCGCGCCGCCGACCGCAGCAAAGTATACTGCCCCGTTTCTGACAATCGCATCTTTCACGGCATCGGTGCGTTTCCCTTTTCCAATCATACCAATCAGACCTAAATCCAGGAGAGCAGGTGCATATTTGTCCATACGACTTGATGTAGTCGGACCTGCCGAACCAATCGGCCTGCCTTCTCTTGCGGGAGATGGACCCATATAATAGATTATATTATGCTTCATTTCAATCGGCAGGCGTTCTCCCTTTTCCAATGTCTCATACATTCGCTTATGTGCCGCGTCTCTTGCCGTATATATTGTTCCGGTAATGTAAACATAATCACCGGATCTTAATTTTTTTGCATCCTCTGTGTTCATTGGGGCATTTATGTGCTGCTCCATTTTCATGTATGCTCCCTTCCCAGAATAAGAATCTTCATTATTTAAATTACTCTCTGTGCATGCCTGTTTACATGACAACAAATATTAATTCCGACAGGTAATCCTGCAATATGCGTAGGATATGTATTGATATTAACAGCCAGTGCGGTAGTCGTTCCGCCTAAGCCTCCCGGTCCGATTCCCGTCTTATTTATTTGCTCCAACATCTCCTCTTCAAGTTCTTTCACATAAGGAATATGCGAATGTTCGTTGACCGGTCTGGTCAGTGCTTTTTTTGCCAGAATAGCACATTTTTCAAAAGTACCGCCAATACCAACGCCTACTACCATAGGCGGACACGCATTCGGTCCGGCATCCTTGACCGCTGTAAGAATTGCTTCCTTGACACCTTCGATTCCGTCTGAGGGTTTTAACATAAATACCCTGCTCATATTCTCACTGCCAAAACCTTTAGGGGCAAGTGTAATTTTTACACGGTCACCTGCAGCGATTTCATAATGTATTATGGCCGGTGTATTATCCTTGGTATTCTCTCTTAAAATAGGATCCCGTACAACAGACTTTCTTAGATAGCCTTCGGTATACCCTCTCCTGACACCTTCATTAATGGCATCTTCCAAAGTCCCGCCAATAAAATGCACATCCTGTCCTATCTCCATAAAAACAACTGTCATACCTGTATCCTGACAAATCGGAATCATATCTTCTCCGGCTATTTTCAGATTATCCTGCAATTGACATAAAATCTGTTTGCCCAACGGAGACTTTTCTGCATCAATTGAATCTTTCATCACCAGATCCATATCCTGTGTCAGAAAATGATTTGCCTCAATACACATTTCTTTTATATTTTCTGTAATCTCTGCAACATTTATTTCCCGCATAGTATTCCCCGAATTTCTTCTAATTCTTCCTGTGACGGCTTTCCGGGCTTCCAACCTATTTTTTGACCATCATCTTTATATCTCGGAATCAAGTGCATATGAAAATGAAATACCGTCTGCCCTGCCACCTCTCCATTATTCTGTACCAGATTAAAACCATCACAGCTAAGCCTGTCCGTCATCTGCGACGCCATTTTCTTAGCAAGCAGCATAACATTGGATGCCACTTCATCCGGAAGCTCATACAGATTTGCATAATGATTTTTGGGTAAAATCAGCGCATGACCTTTTGCAGCAGGTCCAAGATCCAGAATCACACGAAACTTTTCATCCTCATACAAAGTTTTGGAAGGGATCTCTCCGTTCGCTATTTTGCAAAAAATACAATTATCTTCTTTCATTTTCGATGTTCCTTTCATAATTTAATATTTTACGCAAATATAAAAATCTGATCCAATGTTCCAAGAATCTTGAAATCGCCTTTCATTTTCATATCTCCCGCCATAAAAGAACGTTGGAAGTTTGCCATTCCGGAAACAATTTCTTTCATTGATTCCTGACTCATCTGCATTTCCACATCACAGTCATCACCATCTCCATAGAAACAGTTAATATGTGCACCATTTACTTCAATAATAATAGGTTTTTTCTTTTCTTCAATCACTATTTTCAGTTTAGCGGCAAAACCGGCTAAAGGTTTAAAATGTGTTTCCAGGTCGTCCAAAAATTCCGTACTGTTTTCTTTCTCACTGCTTCCCATCATATCCCTGAACAGACTGGTAAGTTCCTGAATATCCGCTTTTTGACGCTGTACATAACTGTCATCAGAAGCATACTGTGAAAGCTGTTCGGATTCCTGAGGAGTTAAATCAATATTACGAGGAATTGTTATTTTCTGCTTAACCGCCTGATTACTTGCCGGAAGACAAGGCATCTTCTGATTAATAGTACGATAGAGGTTCTCTGCCTTTTTTTCAATAATTCGCAGATAATCGTCATTGTTCTCTAAAATGCTCATATCTTCGATATAGCCGCATAGGCCGTCACACGGACGACCTCCTAAAATTTCCCAGGCTGTAGCAAGATTAAGTTTCCCATCCTGCTCTCCATAGGTTGTAGACATTACAACAGGGCACATATAAATCTGCGCTATTTTTTCCTTATCACCGTACAACCAGCAGGCATCCAGAAACTGCTGCATAAACCCGCCGATTCCATACCACTCTATGGTAGTTGCCAATATAATACCGTCTGCCTCTTTCAATGTCTGGGGCAGCGTTGTAATACTGTTTTTAAGTTCATGCAGTTTAAAGATTTCTACCGTTACATGAAGTTCTTCCAATACCTCTTCTATTTTATTCAGCACATATAAAGTCGGATCATCCATCAAACCCCTGCCGCCATAATAAATATTAATTTTCATAATTAATCCCCCATTCTTGCTCAACCTGCGAGATTTTAATTGTTATATTTTTTTCCTAACCCGGATAACAGCCAAAAAATGCCCACTGCTGCAAATCCCATTAATACACCGCCAATATGAGCCATATTATTAACATAGCTGCTGGTAAACCCGCAATATAATGAAAAAGCAATTGCAAATGCAAGTCGTCCTGCCGTTATTTCTGTAATTCTACCTTTATTAAGAATTGCCAGCATTAACATTGCACCTTCTATACCAAAAACAGCACCACTGGCCCCAAGCGAACTGATATAGCTGCCGGTAACAAGTTCATATCCGGCGGAAAAAACATTTCCTGCCAACCCGGACAGAAAATAAATAATTATATATGATATATGCCCGATATGCCTTTCCACTACATTCCCAATGTAATACAATATGAGCATATTACTGATAAGATGTTGAATATCCGCATGCAGAAACATACTGGTCAAAAAACGATACCATTCCCGATTTTCTATCAAATCCATTACACCGAAAGTACCTATATTATATAACAGATCTCCTGTAATTGTACATACAATATACAAAATAACATTAACCGATACCAGTATTATATTCATCCATGGCATAGCTATGTGTTGACTGTTTTGGTCAATATTGATATTATTTTCAATGTCCGGATTTACATTTTCCCCGGAAGCGGATACTGCTATATCAAATAGAAACTTTTCCAATACTCCCTTTATTCCATAAAAATCAGTCACCTGATTTTCATAAATCAATAATCGGTTTCCAATCGGATCTATCAGCCAGCAGAACGGATCATTTGCACATAACTGTTTAGCCTGCTCAGGATCTGAACTAATCAGCAATGATAATATGTGTATATTATTTATGCCTTTCATATTAAAAAAATCCTTAATCTTCTCTCTGACATGCCAATACTGATCCTGCGTAATATAAAGACCCTGTTTAAAATCAATAACATACAGAACATTCGCATAAGTACTTTCCTTGCGAAAAAAGAATGAGAATTCCGGAAGATTAGATGAAACTTTCTCAAATCCCTGTTCTATCAATAAGTGTTCTAACTGTCCAAATACCATGATAATAATATACCCTTCCCTATACTTTTGAGAGTAACATTTTAATTTTATCATGTCAAACAGGAAACACAAATATTAATAATCTTACCTATAACAATAATTCAATTTACCAAAACGTATCTCATCTCCCGGTTCTAATTCCACAGTCTCGCTTGGTTCCATACGCAATCCGTTTTTATAGGTACCGTTGGTTGAATTCATATCTGTCAGGAGAATTTTTTCATCCTGCATCTCAATCCGCGCATGCATTCTGCTTATAGAATCATCCATAAGTACACAATCAACACAGCCCGCCATTTTTCCAATTGTAAACGGAAATTGCGTCAATTCGATATGTTTTTTATTCTTTTTATCCAATGCATACAATTTATGTTCCGTATTCTGTTTATTTGTATCTATAAATACAGTCTCTCCATAACTTTCCTTAACCTCTCTATGTCCGGGCTCCACCATATTTGCACCTGCATAAATATTCTTGTCCAATACATCCCGTAGAACTACCGGTTTCTCATCACGAAACTCATCTTCAATATCATATTGCAGTTCCCGTTCTTCCTGTTCCTTCTTTTTCTCCTTTCTTCCAAATAAGGAAAGCTGAATTACGGAAAATATAAAACACACTCCCATAAGCACCAAACAGCATATAATCATCATCAATTCCTGCTGGGTCAACTTGTAATTAAAATATATAAAACCTGCCGCACATATTCCGGCCAAGGAAATGGCTGCAAAGATTCCGTAATATTTCCCGCTGCTTTCTTGTTTTGCCGCCTTACCTTTATTCTTTTTTACATCCTCTGTTAAAAACAAATACTCTTCTTCGTCATCATGATCCTTATAATAATTTTCATCATTCATAGATATGGAAGAAGGTATGTTTTCCCCAACAATATTATGTACATCCGGCGCCTCCGTTTCAGTCTCATCAAAAACAGACAATGCATCTGTAAGCAAAAAATTCTGACTCTCAGACATTTCATAAATTTGATACATAGTATCTACAAGCTTTTGATTGCCGGTATCTATATGTTCCAACAAAAAATCCATTAATTCCTCGTATTGATTTTCAATTTGATTTTCTTTATCAGGGTAATATAATCCAAAATATTTTTTATAAGACAAATCATAATAAATGCAATCCGGTCGAACCAGAAGCCCTCTTTCATCCATAAAATACTGACCCAGATTTCTATATATATTACTAATCTGAAAGAAAAAGTCACTTACCTGTTCATATGAAAGTTGTTTACCTTTATAAAGATTTTCAACAGACACCTTGGAACTGATATCATAATAAAAATAAACGGCTCCGTTAACATCCCTGACGGAACACTTTAAAAGACTTTCTATTTTATTAGATGCCAGCATTCTATATTGATAAGTTTGTCTCTTATCACTATCTTTACTTTCCAAAATTATATAGTTATGATTATAATCCTTATAATATTTTGCTTCAAACATCTTTATCCCCCTATATTATCTATAATATTTTCTGCTATTCTGCACTTGCGGATTACTCTGGTCGGATTGATTATCTGCGCTTTTGCTTCTGTCTGAATATGCCATCCACTTTCATTTGAAAATGTCAAAAAATTATCAAACGGTATTTTTACAGAGCAGGTTCCGATGACCCTTACTTCATCTCCGGATCGCTCTGCCTTTCCTTCAACTCTTCCCACCCCAAAATATTTATTGCCAAACTGTTCTGCCATATGCTCGTTAACATATTGCAATACTTTTCTGTCGTCTTTCTGAATACTGCCCCGCATACAAACCGTATAAGCATCCTGAAACAGGACACACTTATCGTACAAGTAGAAGCTTGTATATATTAAAAATATAAATAAAAAGATAACCCAAGGCATAATAAAACTTGCCTCTATTGACATATATCCCCTTAACACAATCCTTCTTTTTTTATGCCCAAACAAAAAAGCTCACCCCCATTCCAATCGTAAGAAACGGAACAAATGCCAGTTCACTGTCTTTTCTTGCCTTATGAAGCACTAACAGAAGCAGTGCAAAAACCGATGAGCAAATCAGGCTTATACACAGTCCCAGAAAACATTGATAGAACCCCAGAACAAGCCCTGACACAATCAATATCAAACCATCGCCATACCCTATCTTTTCTTTTGTGCAAAAACTTATAAGCAGAAAAAACAAGCCTGGAAACAAAGATACGCTCACGCCGGTTACAGATATTGTTCCTTCAAATATCTGCCATATATTTACTCCAAATGATGAAATAATTCCTATTAAAATCATATATATCGGTATCTCCTTTTTCCTAATATCAAACACCGTACATATGCATAAGAAAACCATAAAAATTATATTCAGAAATATATTTTCTAACTGCACTTTGAACACTTTCTCCTTCCTCCTGCCTGGGATAACGGAATTGTATAAATTGTCCGTTTAAGCCCGGAGCAGGTAACGGATGTATGATAACTGCTGCCCTGACTTGTAATATATAGCGTTCCTTGCACATTACCCCGGGCACATCGCTCACAGGGATAATACTTTCCTCCGGACTGGTTTCTGCTGCTGTCCAGCTCATCAGCATTTACTGAAGTTATGGAAGGATTGAGATAAGTACAATTATGGTTTGTATGATATACCGTTCCTGTTTCTGTCACATACACCATCGGATCATTATCATCCATATTACTCACCGCACTCTGTACATCATATCCCGTCCATGCCCGTCCGTAATAGCACTGACTCATAGCAATGCCATCAAAACCAAGAATCGTTACAAGAGGCTGCGCATAATAAGAAATATAAATCTCAATAATATCATTGTTTCCCATGATAGATGTACCGGTAAAACTAATTCCGCTGCTTCCGTTTTTTATACATGACTTATTTAAATATGCTCTGCCGGCATAATCCAAAACCTGATTTTTGGCATATACATCTGTCAATGCCACTGAAGCCAATGCGCCGGGCAGTATATTGTTCAACGTTTTTTCGTACACATATCCCGAAAATGCCATTTTATTTCCTGTCTGATGAAGCGCTGCGCCAAGGTGACTCTGCACCCCAATCATATTTATTGCAGACATAACCTGTATTATAAAAAACATAAACAAAGGCAATACAATAGCTGCCTCGACAGTCATAGATGCACTAAGTTTCCGCGAGGTAAAAGAGGACACCCTTTTTATCGGTCTTGTTTGGAAAAGAACATCCAGATGTGTCCGGAGAGAATTTACTGTCGATTTGATTTTATTTTGGCTTTTATTGGCATTAAGTGACCGTAAAAAGGGCATCCTCTTTTACCTCCTTTCAACTTAGTAATATCCATATAAACGTTCCATCTCATAACTATGGCCGAAGCCGCTTGTTACAGACAGCTGCGCCCGAAATGTATCAAAACAGCCATCCAGTCTAAATGCACTGTTACCGGGAGTCTGGCGGATATCCATTTCCATAATATCCATTGCCCGAAACGTCATATCATGCTCAGAGGTCAGGAATAGCAGAACCTCCAGATATTCTTTATAGTTAAGCCCCCTGCCTCCGTCCGTATCGGACAGACTTCCTTTTACATTCTTAATACTGTTAATTCCGGTCTTCCAATCGCTTGCCGTCTTGTATATGGGAACTCTTCCCCCATCCAGCAGACATTTAACGTCTTGCAGACTTTCTACATATGCCCAGGCAAACAGAATCGTATATTTTACCGGTTCCGCCAGGGCCGGTGTAAGCGTTACTGCCGTAAGCGCCAGTGCCATTGCTTCTGCTTCCACAATTTTGGCAGTATCGGATAAAATATAAATTATATTGGAAACCTCTCGTATATGTAGAAGTTTTTTTGCAACCTGTTCCAGATTCTGCCAGTCTGTATCTTTGCCGGCAATCATATATTCAATCTGATACTGCAAAAGAGAGTTCTCTTTGACTTCCCCGTAATAACCGCATTTATCAAATAAATACGCAAGGAAAAGAAGATTGTTTGGAGACCCTGATATATTAACCGCATCACTGCATATGCCGCTTCCTTTCATAGGTATGCGATTTGAAATATACTGATTCAAATTCACTTTAACACCGGAAATAGCGGAAGTATCCCTGACAACCAGATTCAGTACTCCCATGCTTCGAGTGGCATTTGCAATATCAGCCGGATTATCCAATGGAACCTCTTCAAAGACTCCTTCCTCTACCTCTCGTTGAGGTAAACCAATTTCTTCTATCCGATTCTGATAACTTTCACGTTCCCCTTCTATATCACGGGAATCCATACCCGAAGAACTAATCTGCGCCGAATTGGCAGTGATTTTATCCACCAGTGCTCCTGCCGGATAATCGGTCATATAATCCGTAATCTGTCTCTTGAGTACATCTCCATTATTATCCGATGCAATAGAGTATTCCATAAGTTCCGCATTACCAATACGCATATTCAGAAAATCTCTTGAACTATGTACTGAATTGCTTTTTTGATTCTGCATATTCTTCTTCATGTAATTTCTTAAATGTTCTTCTGTATTTGCAACAGACGGGGTACTTGTCCCATAAGATGTATCTACAAACAATAAATCATACTGCTTGAACAGTTCTCTGTGATATTCAGCCAGAACAGAGTTCATTCCGATATCTGCAACACACTCAAATTTCATTCTTATGGCACTGATTCTTGCCCCTTCTATTACAGTAAATACAAGGGACAGAATCAATGTCAGGGATAATGATAAAAATACTGTTATATACCCTTTTCTCATGACATTACCGTATTGCTGTCGGATGTGATTTTTTCAAAAACACTCTCTACAAGAGCACGCAGCTGATTCTTAAAAATAATTACCAGTCCAATCAGCACCACAATAATAAGAATAATCTCCACAGTCCCCATTCCCTCATCTTCTTTAAGAAAATCCTTGAAACCTTTTAATTCACATTTACACATAACCTTCATCTCCTTTATTAATTTTTTATTTTCACCCTTTTATGCTGAGAAGGAAAAATATGCCGGAATCATGATTATGACCATGACTATACATAACATCATCATCATTGGAATAAGAAGTTTGGTTCCGGCTTCCTCTCCTAATTTTTTTGCTGTATTCTTTCTCTCTTCAAATGCATCTGCGACCTCCTGTCGCATCATAAGCAGTAAATTATTACTGCCCTTACGTATATTTTGTGACAATAAAGCGCTTAGTTTCATATACTGCTGCAGGCTGCACCGCTTTCCCAGATGTGCATAAACCTCCGTCTCCGATATGCCACTTTGCAGTTCATGGCAAAGTAATAAAATTTCTTCATAGACATATCTTTTTCTGTTTGAGGTTTCATTTTTTTTATAATCCTCCCCCATCTTCATAAAAGCGTTCCGGATTGTCATTCCGGCACCCATATACAAGGTGAGTTTATTAATCACTTCCGGATAATCCAGCAATAATTCCCTGTTACGCTTTTTTAGATTTTCCTCCACCTCTTTATTTTGCGAGATGAACACAACCACAGATGCAACGCATATAAGTAGAAATAAATAACCGCTGCTGTCCTGAATCACCTCCCTCCAGGTTACGTTTTCCATTCCAATCTTATTTGGCAATACCATTGTCTCATCTGTCCTGCTTGACTGATTTTGTTCTTCCAATGCATCTTCTATGCTTTTTATAAGTAATTCTTTATCAGTTAGTTCAGCGGGACATATTTGCACCGGAAATACTTCCTCAAACTCCAATTCATCATACTTAAAGCAAGCTTTCAGTGTTACAACCTCAGGATCTGCCAACTCTTCATTCTGTATCGAACCATCCGTATGTATTAAGGAATAACTGCTGCCCTCCCAGGATATATTGAAAGGATAGCCTTCTATAGCGCTGACCAGATTCAAATTTTTTGTTACCTCATCCAGACTATTGTTTTCACCCAGAATGAGCGATAGCAGTAATTCAGATGCTTCCTTATACAATAAATTGATTTCTTCTTCTTTAAATTTTTGTTCCTCAACAATATAAAAAATTTCTTCGGCCTCTTTTCCCTCTATCTGTGCGGATAGTACAAGCTCTACATTTCCTTCACCATAAGAATTTCTATTAATGTATCCGCCTTCCTTAAGAAGCCCTCCTGTCTGCGAACTGACTGCTACGCACAATGAAAGCAAATTCCCGACAAAGAGAACTAATAACGCAATAGAATATTTCTTTAAGTAAAAATTTTTTACCTGCTGCTTTTCGGACAATTCCGGATTCAACAGCTTCAGTTTTTTACCAAGTCGGCTTTTATTCAGCTGCTCTTTATATAAGAATTCCTTATGTTGTCTTTCATTTTTTCCAAGCTGTGCAGAAAACATCTCTTTCATTCTTAAACACCAAACTGCCGCTTTTAAGAAAAATTTTTCTCCGGGATAAGACTTATCTGATGCATGTGCCATATATGCAGACACATCCTCTTTACTCGATAATACAAACAACAACAGAAACAATAATAATATAAAAAGATATACATAAATCATACTCAAACCTCAATTTCAACTAACTTTCCGGATATCATTATTGCCGTCAGATAAACAGCAAGACAGATTGTCATAACAACAATTCCTATCAGATTATGATATAACGCATCAAAAAAACCTTTTGAAGTCAGATCAATATAGAATATAATTACAAACGGAACTGCGTTCATTATTTTTTGCTCCACTTTTTTAGAACTGATCAAGACCTGTATTTCTTTATCCACTGAAATTTTTTGATCTATCGTATCTGCTGTTTCAGATAAAATCTCAGTCATATTTCCTCCGCTCCGCTTGGCAATCATAAAAACATCCGCAAACTGCAGAATATCCTGAATATGACTCCTTATGGCAAAGTCATATAACAACTTTTCCAGAACAACATTATTATCCAATCCCTTTGCTATATAATTAAGCTCTTTGCAGATATGACTTTCCTTTCCGTACAGCATTGCCATATCTTTATAAGCTTCCCTGAACGCATTTTCTACGGAATATCCTGCTTTCTGATTTGCAGAAACGGCAAGCACCGCGTCCTTAAACTGCACATTCAATTCTTCTCTTCTTCTTCTGCTCAGTTCTTTTTTCTTTGTCTTAAGAAAAACAGCAAGCAACGGAAGCATTAAGATGAACGCCACTATAGAGCGATAAAAGAAATAGCTGATAATGCCAAATAGCATAAGTCCCTCTGCGCAGTAAATAATATATTCCCTGCCGCTTAAATCATATTCTTTATAATCAATGTTTTTACATATAGATTCCTGCGGTTTTAAGTTTGTCAACATACGCTAATTCTCCTTTTTGCTGCAATACCCCTAATATCCTGCCATTCTCATCTTCGCCGCTTTCCTCGAATTTGTATAAAGTCTTCACCTTAATCTCATTCTCTTCAAAACCCAGCACTTCAACAATTTCCATAACTTTCCTTGATTTATCCCTCAGTCTGCCCAAATGGATGATTATATCGATTCCTGATGCAATTTGCTGCCTTATTGCATTTAACGGCAGCTCCATTCCCATTAGAATCATATTTTCCAATCTGCTAAGCATATCTTTAGAACTGTTTGCATGCCCGGTAGACATTGAACCATCATGACCTGTATTCAGACATTGCATCATATCAAAAGCTTCTCCTCCCCTTACTTCACCTACAACTATGCGATCCGGGCGCATGCGCAAGGATGTCTTTATCAGATCACGAATAGTAATTTCCTTACAGCCTTCCACATTGGCATTCCTCGTTTCCATCCTGACAATATTGGGAATATTCAAAATCTGAAGCTCAGCACTGTCCTCAATCGTAATGATACGTTCATCTTTAGGAATATAATTGGACAAGGCATTCAAAAATGTCGTCTTTCCCGAGCCTGTTCCTCCGCTGATGAAAATATTATATTTTGCCTTGACCAGTTTTTGCAGCCAAAGACATACTTTTTCGGGAAGTGAACCAAATGCAATAAGGTTTTCCATTGTAATCGGCTTGTCCGGAAACCGCCGTATAGTTACAATAGGTCCGTTCAATGCTACCGGACCAAGAACCACATTAACTCTTGCTCCGTTTTCCAACCTTGCATCCACGATTGGCGATGCCTCATTTACAACCCTGTTGCAGGCAGCTACAATTTGCTGAATCACATCATCCAATTTTTCCCTGCTTTCAAATTTAAGATCATACCTCGACAACTTGCCGCTTTTTTCAACAAAAATATACTCAGGGCCGTTAATCATTATTTCAGTGATCTTTGGATCATCTATTAGTTCCTGTAATACATCCAGTTTTCTGACTGAATGAAAAAGTTCTTTACGCAGGTTCTCTTTTTCCGAAAGACTGAGCGACAGCTCTCTGCCATCTTTTATGATCAATTCGTCTATCAACTCCTGCATCTCTTCATCTGATATTTCTTTAGAATAGTCGATACTTGCAGTAAGCCTCTTTTTTAGTTCTCTTCTTATTTCATCTTGTCTGTTTTTCATATAAGTCCTCTTGAATTATCGCTTTGACATATCCGGCAAATTCACCATGGGTAATAAGATTTAAATCTGCAGGCAATTTTTCAAAAAACGGGAAACGGCATTTTACGGTTTTTTCACATATATTATTCATTTCATTTAAATGCAAAATTTGTTCATATTGATGCATTTTAGCCATGGCAAAACCGTCGTCCTTTGTAATAGTGTAAATCTTATAACATCTGGATAGCAGCTCAAATAGCCCATTCATTCCGTCCGTCAGGTCCAGAATCAGATATTCATAATCACTGATTAAATCAACAGTCTCTAACAGCTCGGACCAGTTTTCTCCTGTAATTTCCTGCATATCAATACTGGACTGACCGGGTGGAATAAAATCCAGTCCGTTAATATTTTGAACTATGGACGGAAACCTCATAGCAAGCTTTTCTTTGGCACATCTAAAATAATAAACCATGTCCATCATATCCGCCTGAAATTCTCTGTGAAGCATTTGGGAAAAACCTGAATAACATTCAAAATTCAGATAAAGCACCTTGTGTTCTTTAGAAAGCAGCTGCCCCATAGTCAGCGCAAAAGAGGTTTGAAGACATCTCCTGACCGGAGAATAAATACCTATCATCCTGGATTTGGATTTTAATATTTTTGTATCACTATTCCATATATCCAACTCTGTAATCTGTTCTGATATTTCCCTTATTACTTCCTCCGGACTCTGGTATTTATTAATACATCGATAATCTGTTTCCGGATTTTCTTCAGTTTCCTGCAAAATAAATATATTAGGAATATCCTGATTAATCTTAAGTTCACCCATTGCGCTTTGCGCAATCAACAGTATGGAAACCTGATGTTTATCTAAGAAAGTATTAAGTTCATCAGTTTTGGTAAAAAGATGAAGAGTATATGGTGACGGTATTTTATCCATAATATATTCTGCCATATGGAAGGCATAGTTTTCTTCCAGATCACAGACCACAAAAATTTTTTGTTTCAAAACAACCCTCCCATCCCAAGCATTACACTACAACAAACAGGTAATGCAAAATGTATTTTGTTACTCTTATATTTTTTGTAATCATCTTTCAGATTCTCACCATACAGCTTCCATTGCCCGGTATGAAATACATCTGACATATAAGAAAACAAATATTGCATTCTTTCTTTGAAGTTTTCCTCTAATATCATTTTTCCTATGGAAAATACAGACCCAATAATAAATGAAACCACAATCACCCTAAGTAATTGATTTGCGGATTCAAAACTGCCGACCATAATAATCAGCTTTACATCTCCGGCTCCTAAAGCGCCGATTTTATAGAGTGGATACAAGATACAAAAAGAAAGCAGCATCGCAGCTATGGCACTGCGAACATCGTACCAGCCGTTTCTCAAAATACGAATGGACAAACCAAGCAAAATACCGAATACGATCCAGCCGTTATATATCCTGTCGTATTTGAAATCCATAAAAACCGCTATGATGAGTAATAAAATTAATAAATATTGATAGTAAATCAGTCCAATAAACACCTCCTGCTTTTAATAAACCCAATGAATTCGTTGGAAGATACTTCCATTGATACTGTTATAACAGTATTAACTGATGTGCAGCACATAGTGATGTGACCATCACATTTATGTGATATAAGAACTTCTTATGTTGTAAATTGAATTATATATGCATTTATTTGCCTTGTCCAGTAAAATTTTTTAAAAATTTAAAGTTTGTAAGTTTTTTACAATACTTTAAAAAAATTAATTCCGTAAAGCACTACAAGCCCCGGAAATCCAAGGATTCCGGATGTCAAAACAGTAATCGGATTAATACCCACGGAAACCGAAATATCTCTTACAATCAAAAAATTATTCAGAAAATAAATTCCAATAGTTCCCATAACGGCACGCAGCACAAAGTTAATAATCCACTCTGCTTTTTTCCCGAATGCTCCAATTAAAAGCACAAGAACACATACAAAAATAATGGCTGCAACTGCACCAGATCTGTCCATAAGCTTATCCCTCCCTCTCCTTCTAATAATATGTCCAACTCCTATAAAATATAACAAGAATATTTTTCCATTATTTGTCTATAATTTCTAAAAGAGGATTTTTCCCGAAAAGATTGGAGGCCATTATGAAAATTTTATTCCGCCAGAGTCCTTGTCAACTTAACACCGAAGATTCGCTGGAGCTTCAAAAAATTTCAATCCGTGAAGAACTCCTTCAGGCCAGACGAGCTTTAGAAGATGCTTATGCAGGCTTTGATAACGTAACAAACCCCGACTTAATAGACTGTTATATCTTTGAATTAAATGCTGTAATGAAAAGATATAAATTTCTTCTGGAAGAGGCTTCAAGAATTAATCTTATACCTAAAGAAACCGTCGATGAAACATATAATGAACTGAGTTTATTAAACTAAAAAGAGTTGGCTGTATGCCAACTCTTTTAATATATCTAATTTTATAACAAATCTTTTTAACGAAATTTAGACAAAAAATCCGCGATTCTCCGAAGGGTCGGTTATGTTTTCCGTTAAGGTATTCCGACCATATGTCAGTCCGGCATATACAGTCTGTGTATTAGCCATTACCGGTCCGGATACATCCTGCATCTCAATCTTACTGTATGCATCTTTCAGCGGTTTTATAACAGCTTCCACATGAATAAGATTCTCCCTGTCATAATTCATACTTGCATGTACCAATTCACGATTAATAAACAAATATAACTTCAACAGGTTATGTGCAATTTCATATTCCAGATTAAGGGATGCAGTAAGTTCGTTCATACAGCCTCTTATTTTACGGATGGAATTCTTAAATTCCGCCTTTTCATTTGCCTCAAGAGCATCCTTTGCCTCATCAATATAGAGCAAAATCATTTCATATAAAATTGTGATCAACTGAGTCTTATTTGCCTGTGTGATTCTTAATGTATACTCTTGCTTTAATTCCTTAGTCATACATTATTCCTTTCCTTATTCAACATTCCTACTGTAATAACTGCAATACCATAGAAGGTCTTTCATTTGCCTGAGCGAGCATAGAAACCGCAGCCTGCTCTACAACCTGCTGTGAAGTATAAGTGGTCATTTCTTCAGAGAAATCAACATCCATAATTCTGGAATATGCAGCAGTCATATTTTCATTGGTGATATCCAGACTGCTTACGGTATGCTCCAGACGGTTCTGGTATGCACCAAGACGGCTTCTTATAGCAGATGTATATGCAATTGCTCCTTTGATGGCTACTATCGCATCACTGCTGCTATCCTGCGTGAGGAGATTGGCATTTGTAAGACCTAACCTCTGGAGTGAAAGAGTAGGAATACGAATCTCCAGTACCTGGCCTTCATTAGCTCCAATCTGGGTGTCCATAGCGCCTATTCCTGTAATATCTATTTCTAATTTTGCACCATTCGCATCAGGTACAACACTGGAGACGGTATAGTTTTCTATATCAAAACTATAATTGATGCTGGCTTTTTCATCACCTATTGTGTCAGGTCTGGGAACAGTAACCGTAATCTCAAATCCACTATCATTTCTAATTATATACTCATTATCAGTCGCACCCGGAACAACTTTCACATCTTCCGGCAAGTTTGTGGAAGACTTGGAAATATCCACATTAAGAATACTGCCATCTGTAGTATTATATTCAACTTCCAGCTCTACATTATAATTTCCTGTAGGTGTATCTTCACCAAAAGAAACTACTTCCCCTCCGGAATTGCTGGTCAAAATCTTCTGTGAAGTCAGTGTATTCGCATCCTTCTCCATATTATAAGTCATATTAGGATCAATATCCAAGGTAATCTCAAAGTCATTAGGGCCCTGAATGGTAATACAGTTTTCCCCTACTGAAGTAATTTTTGCTCCGGTTGGGAAATTAGCACCCGGTTTGAAACTTGCATTTGTTTTTTCAAGATCGATCTTACCATTGTCATGATAATAAACTTTCAGACTGTCAATCGTATATACCTGAGGAGACAATACTTCGTCGCTATAATATCCAACCTTAACATCCAGATTATTAGTATAACCCTTTAAATCAAAACATCCGTCTAAAAGATTTTGACCGTTGAATTCAGTATCTTTAGCAACTCTTGTAACTTCCTTCTTTAACTGAGCCAACTCCTCATTGACTATTGCTCTGTCAGCTGTAGTCATAGTTCCCGTAGCTCCCTTGATTGCGAGCTCATTCATTCTCTGAAGCATATCATGCACTTCTGTCAATGCTCCATCTGCGGTCTCAATAATGGATATACCTGTATTTGCATTACGTGTTGCTACGGAAACACCTTCAATCTGGGTATTCATTCTGCGGCCTATTGCATATCCGGACGGATTATCCTTTGCACTGTTTACCTTAAAACCTGATGACAATTTTCTTAATGATGAAGAAACTTTGTTATCTGCTCTATTAAGAGCATTGTTGGCACGCATTGCCGAAGCATTATAATTAATTCTCATTCCGTATTCCTCCTGTCTATTATACTTAGACTAATTCTCTTTCCTTATATTAAATTTGCGAGTTTGGCGTAAGCACAAACTTGCGGGTGAAATTTTTAATTTCACCCTGTAATAACCGTAATAAATGCTTTTGCCACTTGATACAAATCAGCTGTCTGAACCGGAGAAGCTTCATCGTTTCCTTCTGCCGTAAAAGCATTCAAATCAAGATCATTACTATGAATTACTCCTATTTTACCAAGCTCCAGCTTATTCTGCTTCAAAGATTCAACAGTATCTCTGAAACCTATTTGCAAGCTTTCATTACGACTCTGAACTTCATTAACTCCCTCAGGTGTAGAGCAGGCAATATATCCGGAAAGTTTATTATTTCTGATACTGAACTCAGCTGCTACCTTTCCATAACTTTCAGTATTGAGAGTCGCTCTTACCTTACCGCCATCCTCTTCATTATGCAATACCTTAAGATGGATGGAAGTGGTTTCTCCGTTAATCTCAACCGGTATATGATAATTTTCTTCCTGAGCCAGACCCCGTGCGAGAGTCAATTGCTTCCTACAGCTCTGAATCGCCTTTAGATCAATAAAGTTTATATTCGCATCATACTGCGCATCTTCCAGAATATCTTCATAGGTATTCTGCATCTCATTATACGCTTTCTGTGCTGAATCTTTATCAGTCATTGAGTCAGTCAGATGTATAACTGCATCCTTTACTTTATCTTTATCGGCCAGTTTTGTCAAATCATCAAGCTTTTTATAAAGAAAGCCGGGTCTGTTCATTAACATATTGGCTGCAAGAAGATTATTTTCAGTAACCGGCTGCCTGCTATGCAAAAGTTCCTCAATTACTGAATCTTCCACCTCATATGATTCGCGCATATCCTGCAATTGCTCTGCCTGATAGTCGGCTTCGGCAGCATCATCCTGTTCGGCCATCCTGTCCGCTATATCTGCGACAACATCACGGTAATATTTGCTAAATCCGCTTTCTATCTGCCCGGTAATCGACATAGTCTTTTCTATTACATCAATACCGGCAAAGGCATCATCTATGGAAAAATCCATACCAACCTTTTTCTGGCTTCGCACTGCGCTTAACAGATTTTTAAAAGAAAGCTCGGCTCCCATATTTACAAGAGCTCCTACCGCCGCATCATCGGTTTTCTCAAACTGTCTAAACATTCGGTAAATACCTATAAATGCTGCTCTCTCTTCCTGATCAATCTCTTTATTTCTATCCAGCTTATATAAGAATCTACTGTACTTCTCGTTTTCCTGTTCTGATGCATACTGTGTGGAATCCAGATAATCGTTCAATTCCGGTATGGTCATCTCAAGAGGATTTTTACCGTCACGGATTGTCTGTAAAACCATCGCAGGTGTCATCTTATCAATTACTCGATGAAGCTCCATGTCGGAAGCCTTAACGGCCTGTATGCTTTCATCGGACAACTCCATTTTGTTATAGCTTAGAATTCGTACCGCACGACGATTTTCTTCGCTGGTTTCCAATCCCATATCCTCCAGAATAGCATCCACATTTCTAAATGCTTTCCTGATGGAATCGCCCATATCAGCCCTTGGCGTCATCCAGGTCTCATATCTCTCTTTGGCTTCATCATAACCGTTTCTTAAAGCGCTGCCTTCTACGTGTACCTGGTTTAAGGTAAAATCTTCATCCGTAACCTTAAACCTGCCGGCAATATCTATTGGAAGATAAGGAATCTCTTCCACCTTATTGCGAGTTTCGGTATACAGGGCTGCCTTTTCGGCTGCTCTCTCCAGATCAGGCTCCCCGAATAAAAGCTGTCTCTGCTGTGTCTCTATCTGTTTTAATGCTTCTACCAGATTTTCCAGTTCGGTAGTATCAATCGAATATCCGCTTTCCAGTAATTTCATGTTAGCTTCTATTGTCATCATCAAGCGGATTTCTTCTAACCGACGTCTTGCAGTAATATTTTCTGCACTTCCAGCCATTGTGTCATAATTTACTGCATCCTGCTCTAAATTTATAGCATCGACTACTACGTTTTGTTCACTATTTGCCGTATCATTTGCGACGTTTTTCTCAGGGCCTGCATTGTCACTTTCATAAGAAGCTCCTGTATCAATTATCTGCTTCTGTGCAGCTTCCAGATTCTCCAGCGTAAGCTCTTTTCCATCGGCAACGGTCTTATCAACAGCCTCATCGGAAATGTTTTCAAACCTTTCCACATATTCCGCAGCTTTTTCAAGATTGCTTCTTCCGTCCGAAAGGTCTGCTTCCCCGGCTCTTTTTCCATCCGCTATAGCTGCTGCAATTGCTGACAGCACCTGTTTCTCATCCTGTGGAAATGTCAGATTATCCAGCCTGTATAAATCTGCTGCGGTTTCAGGTGTCAACGGAATACCTTTTTCAAGAAGCCACTTTGCACTCTGCAGTGTTTGCTCATTTACTTCAAGGCCTGCTTCTTCCAGAACTTTTTCCATCTGGGGCTGTAACTGCTGCCAGTTAAACTCTTCAGCCTTCTTCGCATAATAACCCGGGCCGTCTGCATAATAACCTCTTCCCTGTCTGTCTCCGTCTGCAGTAGAACTGTAATCTGCCAGATACAGGTTATCTATAGTAGGCTCCATATGGTTTTCCACCATATATTTTACTGCGCCCTCAGTCAATTCCTCAAGCTCTTCCGCTTTATTATACGCTTTTACGGCATCTTTTACATTTTCTTCGGTCACAGGTACATCTTTCTCTGCAAACTGCTCACAGAGTTGTCTTGCAAATGCTTCACTGCCTGTGATTGCCTCAAGCGTTTCCGCATCTATCTGGTCGGTATATCCGGCCACCTGTGTACCGCCTTTAATAAGCTCTGCCTTGATTTTGTCAACAATGGTAACGACTTCTTCAACTTCCATATCTCCGATATGATAACCGTCTTTCATCATACGGCTAAAATCTTCCGTAGACACAGAATTAGACATAACTGTCAAATAGTCTTTCTGCACGGCAAGATCAATTTGCCCTGCATCCTGCATAACTTCTTCCGCGGTCTTTCCTTGACCTTTGTAAGCTGTGTTATCCATAACTGTTCCAGAAATGTCTAATGCAAATACACTCGTCTGATTTGTTTTCTCAGTATGAGTGTTTCTATATGTAGTTGTCATCACCTTGTCTACATTTTGATTTGTGTTGTTATTATCAAAAGTGATTTTCATACACGCGCTCCATGTAGTAGGGTGAAATTGAAAATTTCACCCGCGAGTTTGTGCTTACGCGCAAACATCGCAGTAATAATAAAAATATTAAAAGGGTAATTGCATATAAATGCAGTCACCCTTTATTTCGGCATAGTTTGTTATTTTCTTAACCCCATACTTTAAAATACAAAAACTGCAGCCGTAAACGGAGGCAAATCAAATGAAATTGTATATTCCCTGAAAACAACGCTGTTATCCTGTACCGCGTTAATTTCAGCGGGAATTTCATAACCGTTTCCTCCAAAGCGCTTATCATCACTGTTTAAAAGCAATTTATATTTCTTTTTCTTGGGAACTCCTACCTTATAATTTTCCCACATCATCGGAGTCATATTGATCACGAATAAAACATTATTCTTTCCGGTTTCATCTTTTCTGAAGAAACTGTATGTACTGTGATCGGAATCATCTGCATTCAACCATTCAAAACCTGCCCAGTCATTGTCAATGGAATACATAGCCGGATACTTCCGATAAATTTTCAACAATTCTTTAACATAGTCATGCATTCCCCTGTTCAAGTCTTCACCCAACAGGAACCAGTCTAATTCTCTGGCTTCGCTCCACTCTCTCTCCTGTCCGAAATCCTGTCCCATAAAGAGAAGCTTCTTGCCTGCATGCCCAAACATAAAAGTATAACCGAGACGCAGATTTGCGTACTTGTCTATAGGATAACCGGGCATCTTATTCAACATAGAGCATTTCAGATGTACTACCTCGTCATGAGACAACGGTAATATGTAGTTCTCACTGCTGTTATAACTCATTGCAAAAGTCATACCATAATGAGCATTTTTACGGAAATACGGATCAAGCTTCATATATTCACAAAAATCATGCATCCATCCCATATTCCATTTGAACACGAAGCCCAGGCCTTCACTGCCTTCTTCTATCTTGCCGGTAACCTGCGGCCATGCGGTGGATTCCTCTGCAATTGTCAAAAATCCGGGCATTGAACCGACTACAACCGAGTTCATATGACGGAAGAATTCTATTGCTTCCAGATTCTTATTTCCGCCGTACTTATTAGGCAGCCACTGTCCGTCCTGCTTGCCGTAATCCAAATACAGCATAGATGCTACCGCATCCACACGAATGCCGTCCACATGATATTTTCTTGCCCAAAACAACACATTGGCAATCAGGAAATTCTTTACCTCGGTCTTACCATAATTAAAAATCTTAGTACCCCAATCGGGATGCTCACCCAGCCTCGGATCGGGATGTTCAAAAATGCATTCTCCGTCGAATCTTCCGAGTCCATGTGCATCTGTTGCAAAGTGCGCCGGCACCCAGTCTAAGATAACTCCGATTTTATTTTTATGTAGTTTATTAACCAGATACATAAAATCTTCCGGATTACCATGTCTTGAAGTCGGAGCATAATATCCGGTCACCTGATATCCCCATGAACCGTCAAAAGGATATTCCGCTATACCCATAAGTTCTATATGGGTATACTGCATTTCCTTCATATATTCTACAATTCTGTCTGCAAATTCGCGGTAATTATAAAAACCATCCTCCGTTCCGTCAGGATGTTTCATCCATGAACCGATATGACACTCATAAATGGCAAGCGGTTCTTTATTATAATCCTTGCCATTCCTTGCCTTCATCCATGCATCATCACTCCATTTGAATCTGGAGATATCAAAAGTCTTGGATGCATTACCCGGACGCATCTCTGTATAATTGGCAAACGGGTCAGCCTTATATAGTTTATCCCCTGACTGAGTAATAATAAGGTACTTATACAATTCATTTTCCCCAACGCCGGGAATAAAAATCTGATGTATTCCGCCCTCACCCAGTTTCACCATCTTATGGGCGTCTTCATTCCAGCCATTAAACGTTCCTACCACATAGACATCGGCCGCATTAGGTGCCCACACTGCAAATGACATTCCTTTAACGCCGTCTTCCACAGACGGATGCGCACCCAGTTTTTCGTATATGTCATAATGCGTTCCCTGTGCAAACAGATACTGGTCATCCTCCGAAATAAATACTCTGTTCCCTGCGTTTTTTTGCTTACTTTCCTTTGCTGCCATTACTGAACCCCCTCACATATCTTTTAATAATGCATAAAATCCATTTCGCGTAAAATAATCATATCCTCTTTATCATAACGTTTTGCCAAAAGAATATCTAAAAAATGTCTTGGTGTCTTTTTATTTGCATAATAAATTGCATTATCTACCAGCTCCCTCACTTCCGATACACTCACTTCATGGTCACTGGTCTGCATATCCGCAATTCTGGTATGTAATGCCAAAACACCAAATTCATCAATAGAATACTCGTTTTCTTCGGCATACTTCTTGGCATAAGCTACCAAGGCCTCATCATCCAAAGGCTCTATATCAATCCTCAAATTAATGCAGGTTGTAAGAGATTCATTATTTACTAAAAGATTATTAATTCTTTTTCTGGTATCTTCCAGAATTAAAAGCAATCCTATATTTTCGTTTTCCAATACCTTATTCAGTTTTGTTATCGTCATCTCATTCAAATCTGCCGCTTTTTCAATAATAAGTGCACCATTGCTAAGTCTTGTAAGAGTCTCGGCAATTTCTTTCTTATTAAGAGCTGCTGCAGAAATTTTAGCAACCTTACCTGAAAAGTTACTGTCATTGTACTGCATTTCACGTATGAGATTCTTTGCAAGCGGCATAGTAGTACCGTCATCTTCTCCGGTAATAATAACGTTTCCGGTATATGCGGCCATGCTCATATTATCAAGCGTATTGACAATCTGTTCTTTGGATTTCTTAGTTTGAGCGTACCTTCCAAACAGTTCCTGTTCTTCATTGGTAAGCTCTCTGAGCGAACGGAAATCTTGAGATTTTTCCGATTCCCCCGATTCCACAGTCTCTTCTGGTTCAACAATCTCTTCCAATTCTTCTACTTCATCATCAGTATGAAGTACTTCACCTTCGGCTTCATCCGATAACATTGATTCAGCCGTTTCCGATGCCACATCCGCAACAGCCTGCTGCAACTTTGTTTTCATTTCACTATTTAATTTTGATTCTATACCGCTTGGATAAACTACCTTCTTAATAGCAGATTCCCTATCGGATTCCTGCATCATAGCAGCTGCAAAAGCTTTCTCCAGCTCCTCCAAAAGTCCGTTTCTGGTGGCTTCGTCAAAATCGGCAAATAAGCTACCTGTCCGGCTAAGTATCCGTTTTCTGACGTCTTCCATTCGCTTCTGTTCGTTGCTTCTCTTCATTTCTTCCCATTCAGCCATAATATCTTCGATACTTAGCTGTCCGGTAATCTGCTTCTCTATTACCTTTTCATCCGGAACTACCAGACGAATCTGTCCGTCATATTCCTGAGACAAAACGTCATCATATCTCACCCAGTTAGCGCCCTGGCGTACATTTGTTTCCGGTACTTCCTGAACTGTGGGTGTTTCATAAATCTCCGGTGTTTCCGGAATCCGGGTTTCTATAGTTTCTTCATTTATTTCCGGCTCTATGCCCGGCAATTCCGCTGTCTCTTGCAAAAGCGGAGCAATAAGTTGTTCTGCAATGGAAGCCGGTGGCTCGTTATGTTCAATAATATTATGTACAGGTTCCGGTTCGACAACAGGCTGGGGTTCCGGCTCAGGTTCTGTTTCCGGTTCCGATACAAAGCTAAACTGATACTCAGGTTCCGGCTCAGGCTCCGGTTCAAGCACAAGCTGAGGTTCAAACTCTGCTGCTGGTTCGATCACAGGCTGTGGCTCAGGCTCTGTTTCCGGTTCATAGCTAAACGATGACTCTAATTCAGACTCAGTAAACTGCTGAATTTCGAGGTCTGCTTCAGGTTCCATCACAGACTGTGGCTCCGATTCTGTTTCCGGTTCAAAGCTAAACGTTGACTCTAACTCAGACTCAGTCAACTGCTGAATTTCAAGGTCTGCTTCAGGTTCAATTACAGGCTGATCTTCAGGTTCCGGCTCCGATTCTGTTTCCGGCTCCATAGGCACTTTTTCAAAAATCTGGGTCTGTGCTTCCTCTTCAGTTGCCGGTTCTATATCCTCGGTTTCTTCCGGCATAAGTTCTTTCATGCCCTCTGCTACTACCATCTGCAGATTAATGGTATTATATTGTCCAACATCAACCGTCTTTACTTCCGGAAGTTCGGTCGTCGGGATAGTCATTATATCGGAATCTGTTTTATCAGCAACAGGTACGGAGTCTTCAGTAACATATGAATCAGTCTGAGGCTTATCATCTACCTCACTTGTCTCCTCTGCTTCATCCTCCTGAACTTCTTCCTCCTCTTCGGCTATTTCCTCATCACGCTGGCGGATCCATAAATCATACTTTTCCTGCTGCTCCGCATTCAACGGAACATGCAACGCTTTAAGTTCCAGCGCCTTAAGCACATATGCACCTTCGCCGAACCAAAGATACATTTCGTCACATTCTTCAATACACTTCGTAGTAAGTCCTATTCTGTGATAAAGATATGCCAGTTCATACGCCCACTTTTCCCGGTAATCTCTCTTCTTAAATTCCTCAAGAACAGCAATACGTTCTTCCAGACTCACATCCTGAGCTTCATATAAACGGTACAGCAGAACATATTTACCCGTATCCCTGGGTGCAATCTCTACAAATTCCTTATAGTACTTAACAGCATCTATCAAGTCATCCATCTTAATGGAAAGCTCACAAAGCGAATAAACAATCGCCCTCCCCGAAGGACGTTTGTCATTCGCCATTAAAAGAATTTCTTTACTCTCCTGGTATCTTCGATTTATCTTATATAAGTCACTGACGGTACACAACATCATAACGCTTCTTACTCTGCGCCAATCGATTGTATCTGCAATTTTAACAGCCTCGGCATATTCGCCTTCAGCTATCAGTGACTTTATTTCATCAGCACGAACTTTGTATTCATACTTATCCAAAGTATTCACCTCATAACAATGTAATTTACATCAAAATTTTTCACATAGTAACCCTATTTTTACTGTTTTAGTTTACCATAGGCGGTTACTAATGTAAATAAATATAAGAAAAAAATTGATGCAACATCATAATATTTTTATAAAACATATACCAATATATGGAATACATCAATGAATATTTCCATTATATTGTATTTATAATAATTCTTATTTACTACTTATTTGTTGCCATAAGAATATTGGCCAGCTCAATAAACCGTTCTAATGTTAGCGTTTCGCCGCGTACGTTTTCCGAGAGTCCCATACCTTTAAGGGCGGTTTTAACAGCTTCTTTGGTTATCCCCAGATTATGATCATTGGCAAGTCCGTTAACCAAAGTCTTTCTTCTTTGATTAAAAGAGGCTCGTACAACCCTGAAAAGATATGCCTCGGCAGCAGCATCCAAACGAGATTCATTATGACCTTTCAAACGTATTACCGTGCTGTCTACATTAGGTTTGGGCATAAAACAGGAGGCCGGAACCCCTGTAATTATTTCCGGAGTTGAATAGTATTGGACTGCCAGTGAAAGTGCTCCGTAATCCTTAGTTCCCGGCTGTGCCTGCATTCTGTCTGCCACCTCTTTTTGTACCATAACGGTGATGCTGTCAAGTGCGATATGACTTTCAAACAACTGCATAATAATAGGTGTAGTTATATAATAAGGAAGATTAGCTACAATCTTAATCGGCTTTCCACCGTTTTCTTCTTCTACTATATTATTTATATCCACTTTCAATATATCTGCATTTATAATCTTTACATTGTCATAATCAGAAAGCGTATCCTGAAGAATCGGAATAAGTTTATTATCAATTTCCACTGCAATTACATTTCCGGCACGCTGTGCCAGATACTGTGTCATTGTGCCTATACCCGGTCCTATCTCCAGAACACAGTCCTCTTTGGTAAGCTGCGCCGCGTCCACAATTTTTTCAAGAATATTTCGATCTATCAAAAAATTCTGACCAAATTTCTTTTGAAAGTTAAATTCATATTTTTGCAAAATCTCTATGGTATTTCTTGCACTTCCTAATGTTTCCATATTTTCCCTGTCTGCCTTTCCAATCCGGAAAGACGCTGAATATTTATATATTTATATGAAAAAGATTTTCTGCATTTCTGTGTGTAATTTCAAGCACTTCTTCATAGCTTATTCCTTTTAAAGCCGCAATAGTCTCCGCTATATATGGAAGGTTCAGCGAAGAATTGCGCCTCCCGCGATAGGGTTCCGGTGCAAGGTAGGGACTGTCCGTCTCCAATAAAATTTTATCCATTGGAATGTATTCAACGGCTTCCTTGAGCTTTTTGGCATTGGCAAAAGTAACAACTCCTCCTATTCCAAAGTAATAGTCCATATTGAGATATTCCCTTGCAACCTCTTTAGTATACGAATAGCAATGAATTACACCGCCCATATCTTCTGCATGAAGATTTTTCATAATATCCAGAGTATCTTTTGCGGCATCTCTGGAATGTATGATCACGGGCAGCTTAACCTCTCTTGCCAGTTCAAGCTGTTTCTCAAACCATTTTTTCTGGATGTCCGGGTCCGGTTCTTTATAATGGTAATCCAGACCTATTTCGCCAACCGCCACTACTTTATCAATATTACAGCTTTCCCTAAGCCAGTTAAAACCTCTTTCATCCAGTTCTCCGACCCCTCCCGGATGAACTCCCATAGCTCCGTATATAAATGAATATTGCTGCATCAAATCAATAGTCATCCGGCAGCTATCCAGACTTGCTCCGACATTTATTACTACATCTATTCCGTTTTGCGGAAAAGATTTAAGGAGGGTATCCCTATCCTCGTCAAATGCCTCATCATCATAGTGTGCATGGCTTTCAAATATCATTTTTTCTCCCATCTGACTGCTTACACAAGCATCTAAATTAAAAATTATTAAAAATATCTAAAAAAACTCTTGCAAACCAAATAACATTATACTATAATAACACTTGCGTTGTAAAATAGAATTCTGCATAAGATAAAGGTATGCGCCTTTAGCTCAGCTGGAAGAGCACCTGACTCTTAATCAGGGTGTCCAGGGTTCGAG
>JAFLTH010000037.1 GCA_022510525.1 Lachnospiraceae bacterium
GAGCGTAGTTCTGGAATACCATCGCGATATCTCTGTCCTTAGGCTCTACGTCGTTAACCAATCTGTCACCAATCTTCAATTCACCGGATGAAATTTCTTCCAAACCTGCGATCATACGAAGTGTAGTTGACTTACCACATCCTGAAGGTCCTACGAAGATAATAAATTCCTGATCTGCAATTTCCAGATTGAAATTCTTAACTGCTTCGAATCCATTAGGATATACTTTGCATACATTCTTTAATGATAAACTTGCCATTTGTTCGTGCCTCCTAATATTTGTTATTAATTTTCGACTGTGATTAATTTGATATAATCACGCTTGACATAAGTATATATGAGTTTTGTAACCTTTTCCATAATACAATTTCACAAATATTTCTTATCGAATTGTAAAATATGCTTACTTTGAACCAATTTTTTTCATATTTCTATCAAGTTGACCAATAATTGATAGTTTTACTAGGCAAATTGACTAAAAAATTACAACTTGCGATGTTTGGACCGCTAGGTACAAACTCGCGGCTGAAAAACTTTGTTTTTCAGCCTAGCCATTTGTCATTATAAAAGGCAAGCTGCTTCTTTCCTCTTTGCTTAGCCTTATAAAGAGCGGAGTCTGCCGCTTTGTACAGGCTTTCAAAATCTGCACCTTCTTGAGGGAAAATTGCAACACCGATACTTGCCGTCGCTGAATACTTCGTATATTCACCGGCTTTAAAATCTTTGAAAAAGTCTTCTACTTTCTTGGCCTCTTTTCTTACTATTTCAGGTTCATTTATATTTTTCAAAAATACGATGAATTCGTCACCACCGGCACGGCCAACAATGTCCGATGACCTGAAAAGCACACGGATCTGCTGCCCCAACGAGCGAAGCACCTCATCGCCAAAGGCATGCCCCATCGTATCGTTTATCTTCTTAAAATTATCAATATCAAATATGAACATCATAGATTGAGCATTTGGATTCCCGGCTATAAATTCCTTAATCTTACGCTCCGTAGCCAGTTTATTGTTGAGTCCGGTCAACAGGTCGGTATCGGCTTTGGATTCAAGCTGCTGCTGCTTCCTGACATTATATATCTTACTTGCTATCAGGACAGCAACTGCAAATAAGATGAATATGCACAAAGCAATAGCCAACTGATTCACCAAATTCCTGGAGGTTACCCACTGCTGTTCAACCTGCTTGTCTATGTAACTTTGCGAAACTCCGAATACAACCGACCATTCGCCAGCATCAAACGGTGTATATACCAAAGAATTGTACTCATCTATTTGTCCAACAGTAGTTGTACCCCTAACTATATGATTTTCAATATCTTTAACAAGTTCTGAATTATAACTTTGAAGCACCTCAAATAAATTATCACCCTGTTTCCAGTAACCATAGTTTCCATAGCTTGCAATAACATTACCGTCAGAATCCATTATGGTTTCAATACTCCATAAGTTAAAGTCAAATTTTTTAACCATCTTCGAAATATTCTTGAGGGAATAAAATAAAACCAAATCCAGTTTATTTTTACCTTCAGACAAAATAGGCACCGATACGATAACTGCATCCAGACCCTCTCCGTCATCATATGTATAAAGATAGCTTATTCCTTCTTCTTCAATTAAATCATCAAAATAATCTTTTTCCCGAATAGAACTCTTATTACCTTCATTATTTATTGCATTTCCGTTCTCGTCACATATGTATGCCGTATATGCACCGGAATGAGACACCGCAACCTCGAGAAGTTCAACTTCATATGACAAATCCTGATCAAGCGTTTTCTGTTCCATACTGTGTGAAAGAATTTCTGCAATCGGTTTTCCGACTTTTTCAAGCAGCGTAATGTCTTCATTAAATTTACGTGCACAGATTTCTGCTGATGTCATTAAATTTCTGTTAACGATATTATTTGCATTCAGCTGACTTTTGTTAGCAAAGTTAAACAGCATGATAACCAATACAATCACAAAAATTACACCAGGTCCTATCCACTTTAATGTAATTGATTTTACTTGATTATTCATCTATACCTTCCTCATTTCCCTCATCTGTCTCATCTGTATTGACAGAAAAATCATAATCCGATACAATCTCAGGTCCCTTAGGTTCAAACTTTTTGAATATATCGCTATATATCATAGCTGAAGCATATGCAGGCAGTGAGATACCGAACATAAATACAAACACCCACGAATAATCGGACAAGTATACTAATGCAAAGGGCACAACATATATTACCACCATAATTAATGATTTCGGAAAATACACAATCGCAATAGAAATAGCATTTTTTAAAAGGTTTTTAATCGAATTATTAAAACGGGACAAAAGCGGAAAAACATAAAGCGCCATTAATATAAATACAAAAGCCAGCGCAAGAAACAATATTATAAAATATCTTGAGAATTCCACTTCCATATTCCTGAAAATATAAAAATCAACAGCATATAGCGCCGCTACAATCAGTATGCCAAGCCATATAAGGGTGGCCTGTTTAAAGTTCTCCTTAAAGGACTTAAAAAATCCTCTTACAAGATACCCCTCTTCCTTACGAACTATTTTAAGTAATACATAGTGCATTGCCGTAAATGCTGCACCTGCGGTTATAACGGGAATACAACAAAGTATTACCAAAAAATTTAATATCATTAAATCCGCCACTCTATTTAAGAACTGAATAACAGGACCTTCTATATCAAATAATCTATTCATTATAACCTCTTTCTTAAATCTTAAATCTCTTGCTTACCTGACTGTATTGTGAATTCAATGTCTGATACATTTTCATTATTTCTGCAGATTTAGTCGTAACACCATCCATAATACTGTCATAGAAATTTATCATTGTATCCACAACCTGTTTATTAAGACGACTCTTTGCAGCCTCTTCATTAAGAATAGAAACCACTTCCGGTTTATGTAACGGTTCACGGTAACTTCGTTTGTTTATCATACCTGTAACGCTATCCGCCACCTGCAGAATTCTTTGTTCATCGGTCATCTGATAATTCCTGAGTTTCTTGGGATAACCGCTTCCGTCTCCTTTCTCATGATGCCCGGTAGCAATAGCAACTATATCCTCCCGCATACGGTCTTTCAATACTTTTTCCGTCACACCCACATGTTTACTTATAATCTTGATTTCCTCAGGTTTTAACTTCCTCGGAGCATCCGTAATCTCCTTCGGAACCGCCAGCATCCCAAGGTCATGAAGCAAAGCGCCATAGTAAAGCTTTTCTTTCTCTTCTTCATTCAGAAGCATTTTATTGGCAAGTTCATCACAGATACTTACGGTGGTAATCGTATCAATAACGGAATTCTCACTTCTAAAACCGATACAATACATCAGCATTTCCAGGAATTTTTTCTTATCCTCATTGGAAAACAACATATAATCTATAATATCATCCAATTCTTCTTTGTATTCATTTGTTTTGAGTTTTTCAAACATATCATATTTTTTTGCAACCTGATAAAACAGTTCCAGACCTTCATCGGAAAGTTTAGTACCGGCCTGTTTATGAAACATTTTCATATCAAACTGGTTTCCCATCGCCGTGCTGTAAATATCCATCTTCTCAGCAATGTTAATATACGCAGCCAGATTCTTATGTTCATAATCAACTTTCTTAAGCTGTTCATAATCCGTATGATGATACATGATCACCCTTGCCAGATCCTCCACAGGAGACAGGTATTTAAAAAACAGATAACCATATATGGGATGGGCTTTGTTGTCTCTTGATTCGTAACGCAGCATATCATTGAGTGAACCTGCCTCAGTTTTATAGGCGCCGATATCATGGAGAGTTGCCACCATAACAATATCCGCCAGCTCAAATTCCTCATATCCGCCCTTTTCCTGAAGCATCTTATAAACCATATATGCCACTCTGGAACCATGCTCTATAAGCCTTGGGTGAATCAACCTCATAGTATCCTTCACCAATACAAAAATATCCCTGCTTCTAATATATTCCATACCAATCCATACCCTTTCTTGAGCCTTATAATCGGTTCTTACAACACAAATTCCATCGGTGTATATATAATTCCGCCCTTTTTCTCCTCCGGTCTTATGTCCTTAAAGCCTATTTTGTGATAAAAATCAACCCCATAAGGAGAAGAATTAACCGTTACTTTTACAACTCCTGTCTCAGACAACAGATATTCTCTGAGATATTCCACCAACGCGCGTCCAATTCCCTGTCGGTGATATTTTTCATCTACAAAAAGCAGAGAAATGTGCGAGTTGTTTCTCAATGTGATCATACCTATTATTGTCTTTCCATCCAATGCTACAACCATCTGATAAGCACCCATGATAAACATTCTATGCAATGTAGTATCAGTTATAAAGTCCTCAAAATTCTTGACACCTTCCATAGTATAGCAGTCTGCCTCAAACTGCAAAAATGTTTTCCATGCCAGCGCCATTGCATCATCCCATTCATTCTGATATGCATTTCTGATTTGATACGGATGCTTTGACAGCATGATATTCACCTTCTTTTTCCACTATTTCTATTTTAACGTATTTCCGTTCGATTTACAAGCGGCAGTCCATTTTCTAATGCATAGGCATTTTCCAGCGTTTCTTTGGCTATTGCCTGCATAGCTTCCTTTGTGAAAAATCCCATATGGGATGTAATCAACACATTCGGGAATGTCATTAATCTTGCCAGGTTTTCATCCTGCATAATTTCATTTGATTTATCTTCATAAAAAATTCCTTCCTCTTCTTCATAAACATCCAGTCCGACTCCTCCGAATTTACCCTGTACCAACCCATCTATCAGTGCATCGGTATCTATCAGGCTTCCTCTTGAGGTATTTACAAGAAATACTCCGTCTTTCATCATACCAATGGAATTTATATTAATGATATGCTTTGTACCGGAGGTAAGCGGGCAATGCAGAGAAATCACATCGGATTTTTCAAATAATTCCTGCAATTCAACATATTCTACTTCCAGCTTGTTGTTGGGGTATGGGTCATAAGCAATCGCCTGCATACCAAAACCGTTACATATTCTTATCATTGCCTGACCTATCTTTCCTGTTCCGATTATTCCGACAGTCTTATGATACAAATCCATACCCATAAGTCCATTCAGACTCATATTGAAGTCCCTGGTTCTGTTATACGCTTTATGAATGTGACGGTTTACAGCCAGAAGCATTCCCATCGCCAGTTCAGCCACTGCTTCAGGAGAATAATTCGGAACTCTGAGTATCAGTATCTTATCTTCTGCCGCCTTCACATCCACATGGTTAAAACCAGCACTACGAAGCAGAATTGCTTTTACCTTCATCTCATAGAGAGTATCTATCATATTGGCATTAATATAGTCGTTTACAAAGACGCAAACCGCATCATAATTTTTTGCAAGATATATCGTTTCTTCACTAAAGGGCACCTCATAGAAGCGGATATCAAAACCGTAATCTTTACCCATAGGTTCAAACCATATTTTATCATAAGGTTTTGTACTAAAAAAGGCTATTTTCATATTTTATGGATTCCTTTCCCGTTTTTCTTTCGTTTTATTATAAGCAATATAACAAAAAACATTCCGGATTCTCACCCGGAATGCTTTCACTATAATAACTATAATAATTTAAAATAAGTTTTTAAAGAAGTTTGATATGGAATCCTTTAAATTCTTAAAAAAGTTTTTGGCTGCACTGGTTACGGCATTTCCTACAGCCTCATTAATGGCTTCATTAGCATTTTCAACCAGGTCAAGACCATATTTATCATAGAGTTTCTGTGCCTGCTCTAAAAGATATTCGGCATTAAGTCCCAGAGAATCCAGTTTCTTAAGAAGAGCAATTATATCCTGTATTTCTTTTTCGGACAGGGTAATGCCAAAATTGCTTTCACCTTCTTCTATTACATTTCTGACGCTGTCCTCATCACCTGTATCAAGCTCTCCGCTGGCGATCTTACTTTTGAGCCATGCCATCAAGGCTTCCACATCTTCCGAACTTATATCTCCCTGAATACTCTCTGCCAACTCACCTGTAGTAATAAGTTCGTCCAAAGCTGTATCCAAAGCCGTATCCGATACCTGGGATGAAGACATAACTTCATATGCCTTAAGTGCACCAATCAGTCCGGCGGTACCGGAAATAGGCGTGGGGGCAACCACCAATACTTCGGTATCCTCCATTCCGGCAGTCATCAGTGCGTTACGATACATTCCGGTAGTGCAGTAGTTAATGTTCTGGGTAGTTACTATTACTCCGTTTCCGGATTGTGCTTTGGTAATCTTTACACTTGAGAGTGACTTGGTTCCGATTACAGCCGGATCCAGATACGAATCCAGATATTCATGTTCCATTTCATTTGTAATATAAATTACGGTACATTCGGAAAGTTCTGATTCCGTAAGTCCCATAAGGTCCAGTACTGTTGCCCGCTGCTCAGATGTCAAATCAGCTCCCAATGCAACAACCGTATCACCATCCGCTGCCATAGCGGTAGTTCCGTACAGGCAGAACATAAATAAAACTGCCAGCATTCCTATAAATTTTTTCATAAAGATAACCTCACCTTTCGTCCGGATAACTTCCGGATAATTTCAGGACAGTTCCAACCTCATTAAGCGATTCTCTGGAGAATCCAACGATAAATATCACCATATACAAGCTCTCTGTCCGTTTCATTTAACAGTTCATGACGGTCATTTTCATAAAGTTTCATTTGAATGTTTACAAGTCCATGATCCAGATAAAACTTATATGCCCTTTCTACACCAATGCCATACTCACCTACAGGATCTTCAGTTCCTGAAATCATCAAAATCGGCAGATGCTTGGGAATTTTATCAATTTTTTCCTTATTATAGCATTCGCGTGCCAGTTTAAACATTGTCGAAAAACCGTTAAGCGTAAATGTGAATCCGCAGTATGGGTCTGCTATATAACGATCCACATTTTCCTGGTCTACAGACAGCCAGTCATACTTGGTCCTTAATGGTTCAATTTTTTTATTATAAGAACCGAATGCAAGCCTGTCAATCAACTTACCGACATGCTTGGGTCCCAAAAAAAGCTGCTGAACGGATGCAAAAGTTCTCCCCACAAAAATCATCGACTTTGTCGGCATACCGGTTCCTACTATAACAGCTCCATTTACTCCACTTCCATATCTGCAAAGATAGTTTCTCAGAATGAATGAACCCAGGCTGTGACCCAAAATCAGATAAGGTACGTCCGGATACTGCTCCTGTACTATTTTTTTAAGTCTGTGAACATCCCTTATGAGGATATTGGCCGCATCTTCTTTACAGAAGTATCCGTAAGTTCCTCCATCCGTCACCGTTTTACCGTGCCCAAGATGGTCTTCTCCCACTACAAGTATACCTTTGCCGGTCAGAAACTCTGCAAATTCATTATAACGCTCTATATGCTCTTCCATGCCATGTATTATCTGGAAAATGCAAACAGGCTTAGCTACGTCCGGTATCCATTTAACGGCATGTATTTTACTCTGGCGATCCCTTGAGTCAAAATAGAATTCTTCTTTTTGCACCATAGAATATTTCCTTTTCTCAACAAATTCCTAACATATCTCCGCACCTGACGGCATTAATTTCTCCGGAGTCATAAGTGACAGGGTTCCGTCTGCAGCTTCTGCACATAAAAGCATGCCTTCAGACATCATTCCTGCTATTTCCCTCGGTTGCAAATTAACAAGTACCATAACCTTTTTGCCAACCATTTCTTCCGGGCTGTAATGTTGTTTGATTCCGGATAATATCTGTTTAACACTTGAACCTATACGTACCTTGGAGCATAACAGCTTCTTTGATTTAGGTACTTCTTTGCACTCTATGATCTCACCTACCTGAAATTGACATTTATCAAAATCTTCATAGGTAATGGTTTCCTTAGGCTCTATATCAACTATATCTTCAGAACTGTTATTATCAGCACCATTTTCGCTTGAAGCAGATGCAGAATCATCTGCCAGCTTCCGTTCTTCAAACATTTTCTCTACCTGTTCCAGAACTTCATTCAGGTCACGGCGGACAAAGAGAATCTCCGGGGTTTCCGTAACTTTATTTCCGGAAGGATAAAGCGCTGCTGCTTTTGCAGTATCCCGTTTAGCCGCGCATTCTTCCAGCACTGCAAATTCAACCGGCTGTGTATTAAGCTGCTTAGCAATCCCGGCAGAAGTTTCCGGCATAAAAGGTTCTAAAAGACTTGCACCCACAAGAATACCGTTAAGCAGATTGTATAAAACAGTTGCCAATCTGTCTTTCTTGGATTCATCCTTTGCCAATGCCCAAGGCATAGTTTCATCTATATATTTATTGCAGCGTTTAAATAATACAAATGTTTCGGTAATTGCATCGGCTACGCGCAATTCATCCATTTTGGCACTGACATTGGCATAAGTTTCGGTAATTACCTTCCAAAGATCGGCATCTACATCTTCTTCACCTGCTGCCACCCCAACCTTCTTATTTTCAACAATGCCTCCAAAATACTTATTACTCATGGAAATAGTTCTGTTGACCAGATTACCAAGAGTATTTGCCAAATCCGCATTAAGCCTTTCCACCATCAAATCCCAGGTGATCACACCGTCATTTTCAAACGGCATCTCATGAAGAACAAAATACCTGACTGCATCCACTCCAAAGAAATCTATTAAATCCTCCGCATAGATAACATTTCCCTTGGACTTGCTCATCTTACCGTCACCCTGCAATAACCATGGATGCCCAAAAATCTGTTTCGGTAACGGCTCATTAAGTGCCATCAGGAAGATAGGCCAGTAAAGCGTATGGAAACGTATTATATCTTTTCCGATAAGATGCAAATCTGCAGGCCAGAGTTTCTCATACTGCTGTGTACTGTTTCCGTCTGCATCATAACCTATTCCCGTAATATAGTTTGACAGTGCATCCAGCCATACATAGACAACATGCTTATCATCAAAATCCACCGGTATCCCCCATTTGAATGACGTTCTGGATACACATAAATCCTGCAGTCCCGGAAGCAAAAAGTTGTTCATCATCTCGTTTTTGCGGGATACAGGCTGTATGAACTCAGGATGAGTATTTATATGCTCAATCAATCTATCGGCATATTTACTCATCTTAAAGAAATAGGCCTCTTCCTTGGCAGGTTTTACCTCCCTGCCACAGTCCGGACACTTACCGTCCACAAGCTGCGACTGGGTCCAGAAAGATTCGCAGGGCGTACAATACAAGCCTTCATAAGAACCCTTATAAATATCTCCCTGATCATAAAGCTTCTTAAAAATTTTCTGTACCTGCTTTTCATGATAATCGTCGGTTGTACGAATAAATTTATCATAGGAAGTATTCAGGGAGTCGCAGATAGAGCGTATCTGTCCTGCCACACCGTCTACGAAATCCTTGGGCGTAACTCCGGCTTCTTTGGCCTTTAATTCTATTTTCTGACCATGTTCATCCGTACCTGTCTGAAAGAATACTTCATAGCCATCCTTTCTTTTAAATCTGGCAATGCTGTCTGCCAATACTATTTCATAACTATTGCCGATATGGGGTTTGCCAGAAGTATATGCTATTGCTGTCGTAATGTAATATTTTCCTTTACCCATTGGTTCCCGGTTCCTTCCTTTTGTTTGATATTGTTAAACTAACACAAAGATATTAGCTTGTCAATGCTGATTCGGAATAAGCGAGAGTGTATTGGTGGATTCATCATAACTATACCGAAGAAGCTGCGAGTCATTGTTATTTATCCAGTTTTGGATATTATTTATCCGGGTCTGGGCATTTTCAAGATCTCCCCGATTATTATCTACCTGTTCCTGCGTATTGCTTATTTTATCCTGAGCATTCCCTATCTGCTTACGATTATCATCTATCTGCTTCTGAGCATCCTCTATTTTATTCTGGTTATCTGCTATCTGCTGTTTAGAAGCTTCTATCTGCGCAAGCATCTGAGCTATTTCTTCATTCATATCACTTAAGTACTCAGTAATATCCGCCATATTCTGATTAATGATAATTTTTAGTTTCTCCTCTATTTTTACAATTACATCTCTCAATTCTTCATCTGCTGCTTCTAAGTTTTCTATTTTATTATCCATATTGCTGATTTCATTATTAATATTAAAGATATCATTATAAATATTAGAAATATCATTAAAAATTTCAGAAATATTCGTACTCGCCTTATTCATTTGCAAAGAAATTTCATTTATCTGCTCCTGCACTTCCAAAATAGTCTCGCTGTTCATTATGTTGACTATATCAGTCAAATCATAAATGTAATTTTGAGTATTTTCCAGTTGTACAATCAGATTGCTTATATTTTCCGTAATCCCGCTAATATTTTTTTGTATGATTATATCCTGTTTCTGAAGGGTTATAATCTCACTCTGTATACGCTCATCTTCTTCCTGCAGTTCTTTTATCATATTTTGAATCTCAGTTATTTTCTTCTTAATTTCAGTATCCTCTTTATTCAATCGTTCATCTTCTTTTTTAAGTTCATCAAGCTCTTCCTGTAATGCTTCAATCTGCTTACGCAGTTTTTCATCTTCCTCTCGCAATCTGGTATCATCATCTTCCTGAATCTTAACAGTTTCATTAAGACTTTCTCTTACCTCTGTAAGAGAGCTTAGAAGTTCCTCAACCATTTCATTCAGATATTCTGTGCTGGTCAAATACTCCATCTTAAATTCTTCATCAGCCGAAGCTGCGGGAATCATCTCAATTTTTTCAACAAATGTTTCTGCTTCAAGCTCCTGTTTATCTTCATTTGCATTTTTTCTCCAGATCAGCAAAAGGCAGAGTATCACAATGACAATTATTGTAACTCCGGCGAGACAGAAACCAATAAGATTTACGTTATTTTCCGGATCGTTCCTCCTTTCGTTCAAATAATCTGACACGCGTGTCATAAATTCCTTCATAATAATTCCTCCTGTTTTCTTTATTAATTTTTATAATCGTTTGAATCATGGCGAAACGCCGGATCGGAAGCTTCGATGAAAATAAATGAATATTGCTTCCAATTGTAGAATATCCGAAAAAGATTTTCAGATATAAATGACTTCAAAAGATTGTAAAGAAACGATATCAGATATATTTATTAAATACAATATCGGAAATTTTCACAAAAATTATTTTAAATAAGCCGGAAAAACACCGTATCGCCCGATGTTTTCCGGCTTTTAACCTGTCAAAACATTCTACCAGGTAAGAACTTCATAACCGTCTTCCGTGACAGCTACCGTCACTTCCCACTGTGCCGATGGAAGACCGTCTTCCGTATATACGGTCCATCCGTTATCATCATCAATGTAAATATCCGCCTTACCCATATTTACCATAGGTTCTATAGTAAACACCATCCCGGGGACCATTAACATCTCTGTTCCCTTCTCAGTTACATAGCTGACAAACGGTTCCTCATGAAATTCCAGACCCACCCCATGTCCGCCTATCTCACGAACAATGGAATATCCGTTTCCCCTCGCAAAATCATTGATAGCCTGTGCCATATCGCCCAGAAAATTCCATGGTTTTACCTGCTCAAGACCTATTTCTATGCACTTGCGGGCCGTTTCCACCAGTTTACGTGTTTGGGAATCAACATTACCCAGCATAAACATTCTGGAAGAATCGGAGAAATAATCGTTATAAATAGTAGAAACATCAACATTGACTATATCTCCGTCTTTTAATATGTCGTCCTTAGACGGAATACCGTGACAGACCTGAGAGTTCACGGATGTACACACGCTTTTGGGAAAGCCGTCATATCCAAGAGGCGCGGGTATACCGCCAAGTTCCTCGGTCTTTTCATGCACAAGGCGATTTATTTCCTCCGTACTCATGCCTATATGAATATTCTCTGCCACATAATCCAGTACGGCTATATTAATCTTACTGCTTTCCCTAATTCCCTCTATCTGCTCCTTTGTTTTAAGCATGTCGTGGTCAGGAACTATATGCCCGTTAAGTGCATATTGATGTACTTTTTCATCAAAAGCCATATGACAGACTTTGTATTTTCGACCGCTCCGGCACCAGCACGGATCGTTTCTGCCTAATTTCATCATTGCGTTTTGGACTCCACGTCTTTAAGCACTTTACGATATCTTTTGACATTCTCGCTGATGTTTCCGTGGAATATACCGGATCCGGAAACAATGACATTGGCTCCTGCCTCCAGAGCTATCGGCAGAGTCTCGTCTGTGATACCTCCGTCTACCTGAATATCCACATCCAGTCCCATATCTTCTATCATCCTGCGGGCGCATCTTATACGTTTGGTCGATTCCTGAATGTATTTCTGGCCGCCGAACCCGGGTTCTACCGTCATAATAAGCAGCATCTCCAGTTTATCCAGATAAGGTTTAACCACCTCAACCGGAGTCGCCGGTTTAATGGAAAGTCCCGCCTTACATCCTGCACGGTGGATTTGATCTATAACACTCCCCACATCTTTTGCAGCTTCCAGATGAAAAGTTATAATATCGGCTCCGCATCTTGCAAACTCTTCAATATAACGTTCAGGTTCAACTATCATAAGATGTACATCAAATACTTTTTTCGTCACAGGTCTGATTGTTGAGACCACGGGCATTCCAAAAGATAATGAAGGTACAAATACCCCGTCCATAACATCAATATGAATATAATCCGCACCTGCTTCATCCACCTTGGCAATCTGCTCTCCCAGAATACTGAAGTCAGCCGCAAGTATGGATGGAGATAATAAGTTTTTCATAATTATTTTACAAAGTCCTTTACTTTTGCATATATTCCCTTGCCGTCAAAACCATACTTCTCAACCAGCGCCGCAGCCGTACCGGACTCTCCGAATACATCCTGCATTCCAACTTTGAGAACCGGTGTAGGAAGATTCTCGCACAGGCAGTCACATACTGCACTACCAAGTCCGCCTATTACGGAATGTTCTTCGGCAGTAACTACTTTGCCCGTTTTCTTCACTGATTTAAGAAGCAGTTCTTTGTCCAAAGGTTTTATTGTGTGCATATCGATTACTTCCGCGCTTATACCATCGGCTTCAAGCATCTTAGCCGCATCAAGCGCAGATGCTACAGTAATCCCACAAGCAACAATGGTAACATCTTTTCCTTCTTTTAGCAAGACCCCTTTACCTATTTCAAATTTATAATCCGGTCTGTCATTAATGACCGGACAAGCTGCACGTCCGAATCTGAGATATACCGGGCCTTCCATTTCAATCGCTGCACGAACTGCCGCTCTGGCCTCCACATCATCGGCGGGTACTATTACAGTCATGCTTGGAATTGTTCTCATAAGGGCTATATCTTCATTACACTGATGTGTGGCACCGTCTTCACCAACCGTGATACCTGCATGGGTTGCGCCAATCTTCACATTCAAATGAGGATAACCGATTGAGTTTCTTATCTGCTCAAAATTACGTCCTGCCGCAAACATCGCAAATGATGTAATAAACGGAATTTTACCACAGGTTGCAAGTCCCGCTGCAATACCTGTCATATTACATTCCGCAATACCGCAGTCTATATGTCTGTCCGGAAATGCTTTCTTAAAAGCGCCCGTCTTAGTTGCTGCCACAAGGTCTGCATCCAAAACTACCAGATTGGGAAAATCTTTTCCGCATTCTGCCAGCGCATTACCATAACTTTCTCTTGTTGCGATTTTCTTTACTTCTGACATAATGCTTCACCTACTTTCTCCAAATCTGCCATTGCGATTTTATACTCTTCGTCATTAGGCGCTTTTCCGTGCCAATCTACACTGTTTTCCATAAATGACACATCTTTGCCCTTTAAGGTTTTACAAATAATGGCTGTTGGCATGCCTTTGGTATTTCTTGCCTCTTTAAAAGCAGCCTCCAATTGGTCAAAATCATTTCCGTTTATATTGATTACATGGAAATTAAATGCCTCAAATTTTTTATCAATGGGATAAGGTGAACAAACATCCTCAATCTTACCGTCAATCTGAAGTCCATTGTTGTCTACGATTACTACCAGATTATCCAGTTTTCTGTGACCGGCAAACATAGATGCTTCCCATACCTGACCTTCTTCGATTTCACCGTCGCCAAGCAGAGTATATACCCTGTAATCCTTCTTGTCCATTTTGGCTGCAAGTGCCATACCTACTGCCGCTGAAATACCCTGTCCGAGGGAACCTGATGACATATCTACGCCGGGTGTTTCCTGCATACAGGGATGTCCCTGTAAATATGAACCGAGATGACGGAGAGTAGGTAAATCCTCTACGGGAAAATATCCACGGTTAGCAAGTACGGAGTATAGTCCCGGTGCGGTATGACCTTTGGATAATACGAAACGGTCTCTGTCGGGATTTTTAGGATTCTTAGGATCAATGTTCATCTCTTCAAAATAAAGATAGGTAAAAATTTCAGCCGCAGACAAAGAGCCGCCGGGATGTCCGGCCTTTGCGCCGTGCACTGCGGTGACGATGCCTTTACGAACTTCATTGGCTGTTTTTTGTAGCTCTAATTTGTTCATTGGTGACCTCCTTTTATAAAAATATTCAATGCGGACGCACTTAGCCAAACTAAATAAAAACGGGGCTTCGGATGCGGTGGCAACTCACCCCTTATTTTATTTAGTTTGTCTAAGTTCTGGTTATTGAATTAATTTTGTCCATAATATGCGTTTGCACCATGCTTCCTATAGTAATGCTTGTCTTGTAACTCCTGAGGCGCCGGCTGGATACGGGGATTAATCGTTTCAGCCCTGTATGCCATATTGGCAACTTCTTCAAGAACTACCGCATTATGTACGGCGTCATTACCGTTTTTGCCCCAGGCAAAAGGACCGTGGTTCTTGCAAAGAACTGCAGGTACGGCCATAACGTCTTTGCCCATCTTCTCAAATTCACTCACGATTAGAAGACCGGTATTTTGTTCATAAGCTTCTGCTATTTCATCTTCGTTGAGACATCTTAAGCAGGGTACTTCACCGTATATATAATCTGCATGGGTAGTGCCGTAGCAGGGTATGCTGCGTCCTGCCTGTGCCCAGCTGGTTGCATAAGAAGAATGTGTATGTACGATGCCGCCTATCTGCGGAAATGCCTTATACAGTTCCAAGTGTGTGGGGGTGTCGGAGGAAGGATTGTAATGTCCCTCTACTTTATTGCCTTTTAAATCCATCAGAACCATATCATCGGGAGTTAATTTGTCGTAGTCAACACCTGACGGTTTGATTGCAAAAATTCCGCTTTCCTCGTCAATCTCACTGACATTTCCCCATGTAAAAGTAACCAGTCCGTATTTAGGGAGAAGCATGTTGGCTTCATAAACACGTTGCTTTAATTCTTCTAACATAGTTATGCTTTCCTTTCTCTAATATAAGAGCTTCTACTTTTTTATATATCCTTATTTAAGATTTTCAACAGCTGCTCTCTCTATAGCAAGTCCTTTGGCATATCGTACCATAAATTTGTCAAATCCGTCTACATCTTCTTTGCGTGGCGCTTCCTTACTTCCTGTTTGTCCGGCGAAGACTTTGCTATTTAAAAATTCGGATAATGTCTCACCGCTTCCTTTATGAAGCATATAAGAAGCAAGTAATGCAATTCCCCAAGCGCCGCCTTCCCCGGCTGTTTCCATAACGCTTACCGGCGCATTGATAGCTGCTGCCAGAATGCGTTGTCCCACACCTTTGGTCTTAAACAAACCGCCGTGCCCGAGTATTTCGTCAACTTGTACGCCTTCTTCCTTAAGCAGGATATCCAAGCCTGTTTTAAGCGCACCTAACGATGTAAAAAGATGAACTCTCATGAAATTGGCAAGATTGAAATTGTCGGATGGTGTACGTACAAACAATGGTCGTCCTTCTTCAAATCCCGTTATGTGCTCTCCGGAGAAATAGTTATATGCAAGCAGGCCGCCGCAGTCATCATCTCCTTCAAGTGCCTTACGGTATAAGGTTCCGTAAAGTTCATTCATGTCCACTTTCATGCCCATGCTTTCTGAAAATTCTTTAAAAATATTAACCCATGCATTAAGGTCGGAAGTACAGTTATTGCAGTGTACCATTGCCACAAGACTTCCGTCCGGTGTTGTAACCAGATCGATGGCATCATATACTTTCTTAAGCTCATTCTCCAGTACAACCATGCCAAATACACTGGTACCTGCAGATACGTTACCTGTTCTCTTTGCAACGGAATTGGTTGCCGCCATACCGGTTCCTGCATCTCCCTCCGGAGGACAGAAGGGTATGCCTGCCTGCAGCTTGCCCGTAGGGTCCAAAAGCTTAGCGCCCTCTGCGCTCAAAACTCCCGCATTTTCTCCTGCCGTCTGAACCTTGGGCATGATATCGTGCAGTTTCCATGGAAAGTTCTTATCTGCCACCAGTTCATCAAACTGCTCTATCATTCTCTTGTTAAAGTCTCCAGTCTCTATATCGATCGGGAACATTCCGGACGCTTCACCGACACCAAGCGTACGTTCTCCCGTCAACTTCCAATGTACATAACCTGCAAGGGTAGTGAAAAAGCGGACTGAAGGAACATGCTCTTCACCGTTAAGGATAGCCTGATAAAGATGGGCTATACTCCATCTCTGCGGAATATGATAATTGAAAACCTCGGTGAGCTTCTCGGACGCCTGTCCGGTAATTGTATTTCTCCATGTACGGAAAGGTACTAACAGTTCCCCTTTCTCATCAAAAGCCATGTAACCGTGCATCATTGCCGAGAAACCGATTGCTCCAAATTTAGTGATTTCCGTTCCGTATTGTTTTTTAACATCTTCCGTCAGATCACGATAACAGTCCTGAAGTCCGTTCCATACATCATCCAGACTATATGTCCAGATTCCGTTTTCCAGACGGTTTTCCCAGTCGTGAGCACCCGATGCAACCGGTGTATTGTCTTCCGCTATCAGCACCGCTTTGATTCTTGTTGAACCTAACTCTATTCCGAGTATGGTCTTGCCTTCATCAATCTGTTTCTTTACCTCTGCTACAGTTAACCCCATTTTTATCACCCTCCTATCTATAAGCTGCCGCGTTCCATCTTAATTCATTCTTGAAATCACGAATATTTGTATTCTTATCAATGATCACGCTCTCAATTCCCATTGCATCCGCCCAGTCCGCCATCTGCTCCACTGTCAAGTCATAAGAAAATGCGGTGTGGTGAGCGCCGCCTGCAAGTATCCATGCCGCAGCGCCTATTTCCATATTCGGCTGCGGTGTCCAAAATGCAGTACCTACAGGTAATTTAGGCATAGGTTTTTCTACTTTCTTACAATCAACAGCGTTAATAAGCAAACGGAATCTCGTTCCTAAATCTACTAAAGAACAAGCAACCGCAGAGCCTGTCTTGGAAGTAAATACAAGACGTGCAGGATCTTCTCTGTTACCCATGGAAAGCGGGCAGACTTTAATTCCGATTTCACCGTCTGCTACCGACGGACATACCTCTAACATATGTGCCTGTAATATACCTTCCTTTCCGGGCACAAGATTATAGGTATAATCCTCCATCATTGAGGTTCCCTTAGCATCCTTGATATCTGCCGTCATGAGCTTCATCAACCTTACCATTGCGGCAACTTTCCAGTCACCTTCGGCACCGAAGCCATAGCCTTTTTCCATAAGTCTCTGAATTGAAAGACCGGGCAGCTGTTTTAATCCTCCCAGCATTCCAAAGTGAGTGACAACGGCATGATAATCGTTCTCAACCAGAAATTTCTCAATACCGATTTCCTGTCTTGCCTGTACCTCTACATGCCTCTTAAATTCATCTAAATCTCTGCCTTCATCTATTATCTTATATTTACTGTAATACTCATCTACCAGAGCATTTACATCACCCTGATTAACGGCATCAACATATTCTACCAGATCATTCACACAGTAATGGTCGATTTCCCAGCCAAATTTAATCTGTGCTTCCACCTTGTCGCCCTCTGTAACGGCTACGTTATTCATATTGTCACCGAAACGACATACTCTGATATGAGAGGATTCAATTATTCCGAGCGCGGTTCTCATCCAGCTTCCAAGCTGTTCCTGAACTCTCGGACTTGCCCAGTGCCCCACGATGATTTTTCTCTCGATTCCCATACGGCTTACTATATGTCCGTATTCCCTGTCACCATGCGCCGACTGGTTTTCGTTCATAAAATCCATATCTATTGTATCATACGGAAGTTCTTCGTTAAACTGCGTATGCAAATGACAAAGGGGTTTTCTGAATTCCTTTAGTCCCAGAATCCACATCTTTGCCGGTGAAAAGGTATGCATCCATGTAATAACTCCTGCACACTGCGCATCATTGTTTGCATCGTTAAAAGTCTGTCTGATAGATGCCTGACTGATAAGTGTAGGTTTAAGCACTACCTCAAAAGGCAGTTTCCCGGAAGCATTCAAACCCTCTACAATCTTAGCCGAATGATCGGCTACTTTTCTTAAGCACTCATCTCCATAAAGATCCTGTGAACCGGTACAAAACCAGAACTTGTAATTTTTCGTCTGCATATTTCCTCTCTTTCTGCCGCCTGATAACAGCGCTATATTTATTTATTTTTGTTAATCATATGCCATAATACCGCTGTACTCTATAATTGAGCACAACGGTATTTAAAAAATCATATTGACTGCTATTTCTTCTTACGCGCGATGACAACACTCTGGATAACAAGGAACAGACACAGCATTGCAGCTCTTGTAATTCCTGTCCACCAAGCCTGGTCGAGTCCGGCAGAAGATACTATGTTCTGAATCGTGCTAAGTGAAAGCACACCAAAGAATGTTCCTATAATATTACCGACACCGCCGCTGAGCATCGTACCACCGATAATCGAAGATGCGATAGCATCCATTTCGGCGCCGCTGGCATGTGATGCGGAACCGGAACCTACGTGCAGGAAATATACGAAACCGCCGATTCCTGCCAAAAGTCCGCACAAAAGATGAGCCATAAATCTGGTCCTCTTAACATTAATACCTAACATTAGAGCACTCTGGCGGTTGCCTCCCACTGCATAAAAGGCGCGCCCAAGCTTAGTCCATCTTAAAATACAGAAAAATACAATTACAACAAGAAGTGCAACTATAACACCAATTTCAACATATGCATTCACATAATTGCCAAGCTTGTTCACAGAACCCATTCCCGGAACGATGATACGAGTATTTTTCAACGTCACAAATGCCTCATTTGCTACATTAAAAGGGTTTGTATTTACAATTGTCGTCATACCCCGGGCAAAAAACATTCCCGCCAGAGTTACTATGAATGGCTGGATATCCAGATAAGCAACCAAAAATCCCTGGAAAACTCCAAATGCAAGACCGATTGCCAATGCAAGTACTATTGCCATAAAAACATTTCCATCATGGTAATCCAGATATACCGCACAGCTCATACTAATCAATGCGGTAACACCACCAACCGAAATATCAATACCACCTGTTATCATAACAAGACTCAGACCACAGGCTAAAATAATCAATGCGGCATTTGCATTTAGGATGTTAAAAAATGTCTGTGGTTTTAGGAACCCCGAACCCTGAAATACAATAGCTCCTATATACATTAAGAAAAATACCACAATTGTTATAGTAAGGAGTAAACTGGTGTCTGTCATGTTTTTTATTCTATCGCCCAGACTTACGGATGAAGATTTTTTATTAGATGATGACATATTAACCAACCTCCTTAACTTTTAACTTTTTCCACTGACCGGAAACAAATTCTCTTACGGTTGGTGCGCTTATAACAACCAGAAGAATAACAACTACCGCCTTATATGCTGGCAGCGCATCTGACGGTACTTTGTATTTATAAAGCGTTTGGGTAAGGAACTGTATAACATAAGCACCAAGAATTGAAGCTGCCATATTGAATTTACCACCGCTTAATGCATTTCCCCCAAGCGCAACCGCAAGGATTGCATCCATTTCTATATCTTTAGCGATAACAGAATAGTTAATTGATGAAATACGGCTTACCTTAATCAAACCGACAACCGCGACACATATACCGAGTATTACAAAAGACAACACTTTAATAAGTTCAGGATTCAGACCATTCAACCTAGAAGAGCTGTCATTGATTCCGACCGACTGTACATACAGTTTAAGATTGGTAAACTTCATCACAAGCGTAATGATAACAATGCATATAACCGCAATGAAGAACGGTGTAGGAATAGGAATACCGGGTATAAACGAACCGAAATATGTAAAAGTTCTATCACTTACTATCGGCAATTCGTTATTATTGATCCATGCTGCTATTGAACGACCTGCCGTATACAAAATAAGTGTTGCAATCATAGGTTGTATTTTGAAATAAGCTACCAATGCTCCATTGAATGCACCAAACAGCATTGCAACCACGCAGCTTACAAGAAATGCCACAATAATAGGCGCCTGAAGAGTTTCCGGACGGGAATTACCTCCGCAAAGTACACGCAGAAGAACACTTCCGGCAATAGCAGTTGCGGCACCGACACTGATATCCTGACCTCCACTGGCTGCCGTAACCAATGTCATGCCTATTGCAAGAATGGCAAGTTCCGAACCGTTATCAAGAATAGTAATCAAGAATCCTGACAAGACAGGATTACCTAAACTATTATGTCCTAAAGAGATTTTAAAAAAGGACGGATCCATAATCAAGTTGAACAATGCAAGCAATAGCAACGCTACAAGCGGAATACAAATCTGATTCCTGAGAAGTCCAGATAAGAAATTAGATCCGGTTGATTTTTTCGCTTCATTTTTTTGCATACTATTTATCACCTCCGGCAATGGTATTCATAACCTTACTCTGATTAAGGTCCTCACCTGAAAGCTCGCCTACCATCTTACGATCCCTCATAACTACCAGACGGGAACAGGTACGCAGCATTTCGTCCAACTCGGAAGATATGAAGGTAACACTCATTCCCTCAGAAGCCAGCTTAAGCACCAGTTTCTGTATATCTATCTTGGTTCCTATATCAATACCGCGTGTTGGTTCATCCAGAATCAGATATTCGGGATGTGTAAACAACCAGCGCGCCAGTATTACCTTCTGCTGATTACCACCCGAAAGCGATTTAATCGGTGTATCTGCAGAGGCGGTCTTAATACTTAAGAGTTTGATATATTCATCCGCAATCTTATATGCCTCCGCCTTGGAGAAAGGCTTAAAGAAGCCCTTAAGTACCTGCTGCGCAAGTATAATATTATCGCGAACTGAAAGATCTCCTACAATACCGTCAATTTTACGGTCTTCCGGAAGATATCCTATTCCGTTTCGCATAGCATCAATGGGTTTGGAAATCTTGACGGACTTGCCATTCATCTTTACTTTTCCGCCGGTTACTCTGTCTGCCCCGAAAATAGCACGAACACATTCGCTTCTTCCGGAACCCAGCAACCCTGTAAATCCGTTTACCTCACCCTTATTTATATGGAAATCAAACGGTTTGATACCAGCGTCGCTTACCAGGCCTTCCGCCTCAAGCACAGGCACCGTATTATCTCCTTTTTCATATGCCGGCTGATCTCCCCGAATATCTGCCATATCATCCAATTCTTTACCAAGCATCTTGGAAACAAGCTGAACACGCGGCAAGTCTTTTATCGGGTATTCTCCCACCAGCTTACCGTCACGCATAACCGTAATTCTGTCGCATACTTCATATACCTGATCTAAGAAATGCGTAACGAAAATAATACCAACTCCCTTGGTTCGCAGGTCACGCATAAGCTTAAACAGTTTAGCTACCTCCTGTTCATCCAAAGAAGAGGTCGGTTCATCCAAAATTAACACTTTACATTCCATATCGACTGCCCTTGCAATCGCAACCATCTGCTGTACCGCTATCGAGCAGCTTCCAAGCTGCTGTGTTGCATTAGCCGGTATGTCTAATGATTTTAATATCTTATCAGTATCAGAATTGATCTTTCTCCAATTCTGATATATGTTTTCAGTACGTCCTATGTACATATTCTCAGCTACCGAAAGATTCGGACACAGCGTAATCTCCTGATATACAGTACTGATTCCAAGCCGCTGTGCTTCCTGTGGCGAACGAATCGCTATCGCCTTGTCATTCCCTTCAAGGAAAATCTGTCCTTCATCCTTACTGTAAACCCCTGTTAATACCTTAATTAACGTAGATTTGCCGGCACCGTTCTCTCCCATCAGCGCATGAATCTCACCTTTACGAAGTGTAAAGTCTACCCCCTGAAGCGCATGTACTCCGGGAAAACGCTTATGAATGCCTCTCATTTCTAATACAGAACCGTCTTTCACCCCTGAGTTCACCTCCTGAAACTCTTTTTTATAGAAGAAGCGCGGCGCAGCATAAATGGACTGCACCGCGCTTTAACTACCTTCAATAATTCATTATGTTCGTCTTAGATGCCGTAATTAGCTACATCATCAGCTGTGATAGTTTCTGCATCAAAACCTTTCTCAACCATAATAATGGTTTTCTCGTCAATTGTTCCACCATTCTCAATAGTCTGGATGATGTCATCAATATATGCAGACTGGAAAGGATTACACTGACCGTCATAGTTCCAGTTCTGGTCAAGTAATTCCTGAAGTGCCCATGAGTTGCAGTCAAATCCCATAATGATTACATCGCCGCCAACACCATGAGAGATGTTTGCATTGTCAAGAGCTGCAACTGCACCCTTAGCCATATCGTCGTTCTCTGCATAGATTACATTGAATTCTTCACCGGAATCAATTACAGACTGAACAATCTGCTGTGCTGTTTCAGCATTCCACTCAGCGGTCTGCTGATTAACAATATTCCAGTTGTCATTAGCATCAACCATATCATCAAGAGCGCCTGAACGTCCTATCTGTGCAGCAGAACCCATAACACCCTGAAGGTGGATGATGTTGTACTCGTCAAGATTCTGACCAGCTAACCAGTCAACTGCTGTCTGACCTTCCTGTGCCATATCTGAAACGATAGATGCCTCATAAAGGCTCTCGTCAGCATCGATGGTACGGTCAAACAGAATTACTCTGATACCTGCATCCTGCGCATCCTGAAGAACTGAATCCCATCCGGATACATCTGCTGCAGAAAGAAGCAAATAATCAACCTCATCCTGAATGAATTTCTGAGCTGCCTCGATCTGCTCAGCATTCTTAAGGCTGTATGCAAAAGATGCATCATATCCGTTCTCTGCTGTAAAAGTTTCCTTTAAGTCACGATCGTTAGCTGTACGATATCCTGACTCATTAGGGTCGTTGTTGATGATACCAACTTTGATCAGGTCACCTGAAGGTGCTTCTGCTTCAGCCTCTGCTCCTGTATTGTCTGCAGGTGCTGTAGTATCTGCAGGCGCCGTAGTATCTGCGGGTGCCGTAGTATCTGCAGGTGCTGATGTCTGAGTATCTGAGTTACTTCCGCAGCCTGTTATTAAAGCTGCTACCATTGCTGTGCTAAGAATTGCACTTAACAATTTCTTTTTCATGTTTCTATATCCTCCTTTTTTCATACAAGGACATTATATTCTATTTTTCGCCCTTGTGATTTTCAGTTTACCATAATAACATATGTTTTTCAATAGTTTTATTCTATTTTGTATTTACAATTATTACATATTAAATTTATCAAAAATTATAACTAAAAATTCTTTTTAATTTGCAAAATATATAGCTTAAATAATTGCACTTTCTTACAAATTAGTGTAATATTAGTTTGGGAAAAATTGTCAAAAGAAAGGCATGACCGAAAATGAATTTTAACCTGCTTCATAAGGCAGTACAGTTTATAACAAAAGATACGGGCGATGAGAACGAATCTCCCAAGTTAATCGTAGTAATGAGGATTATTGCAATGTCAATGCTCCTCTATGTTACTATAAGCTGCCTTATTTACATAAATATTATGAATCCAATCATAATAGCGCTTTTACTGTCATCATTTATGGCCTTTTTGGCAATTGTGATTATGACTTATCGTGCGCAAACAAAAACGGTTGTATATGCAATCAACATCTGTATGGTAGTGTGGTCAGCTGCAACATTGTATATTTGCGGCTGGGATGTAGGTGTACAGCAGTTTATTACAGTAATATTGGTATTGTGTTTTTTCTCATCCTATGGAAAATACAAGCTGAAAATATGTTATGCAATCTTTCTCTGCGCTTTTCGTATTTTCTTATATTTTTCGTGCCGTACAAGACCATCTGTTGCAGCACTTGACGGAAATCTGCCTTATATACTGCAGATACTCAATTCCATTACTATTTTTTGGTGTATATCCGTTATTGCCTATATATTTGGCAAGTCATCCCGCGATCTGGACCACAAGCTGGTAGCCTATAATACCAAATTAGAGGACCAGGCGAATACCGATGCGCTTACCGGTCTCTACAACCGAAGAAAAGGAATGAGCTATCTGCATGAGATTATAGATTCCAATAAACATGACTGTATAAGTCTCTGCATTTGTGACATTGACTTTTTCAAAAAGGTTAATGACAACTATGGGCATGATATTGGCGATGTCGTTTTGAAGCAACTTGCACAGACAATGAAAAACACATTGAAAGATATCAGTTTTATTGCAAGATGGGGCGGGGAAGAGTTTCTTATAGTATTTCCGTCATACAATGGCGATGAATCCCATATATTATTAGGACAACTTCAGAATAATATAAAAGCAATGGAATTTCATGCGGGCGAAACGTCTTTCAAAATTACCATGACATTTGGCCTTTCCGAATATGATTTTAATTCCAGTTTAGACGATAACCTCAAAGAAGCCGATGAAAAATTGTATATGGGAAAAGAAAACGGACGTGATCAGATAGTCTATTAGCACAGTCAATAGTTGTAATTTAATGTATGACTGCATATATTAAATTAAAATCCATAAACAGGTCATCTCTATTGAAAAAGAAACTTTCTCCCAAGCAATGGATAGGCGCCGTTCTGATATTGCTACTTTTCATTTTATTAACACTTTTTATTTACGGTTGTTTTCATGAAGACGCCCGATTTGAAAAATTTATAAACAGATTCTTTGTAACAGAGCTGTCCACCAACCCTGTTACTCTACATTATACTCTGGCAGATGCCTCAAAATACGGGATAGATGAAAGCACCATTTCTCTACCCTCATATCATTCGGGACAACTTACCGAAGAGCTTGAGCATATTGACGAAACTCTTAAATCCTTAAAAAAATTTCACCCGGAGAGAATGTCAGCCGACAACCAATATACCTATGTTCTGCTTGTCACGTATTTGACCGCCGCAAAAGAATGTTCATCTTATTTATATTTTGATGAACCCCTGTCACCGGCTTCCGGTGTACAATCCGAGCTCCCCATATTATTAGCGGAATATCGTATATCTTCTATCGATGATGTAAAAAACTATCTTTCAATACTTTCTCAGATCCCGGACTATCTTGAAGGCATAATACTTTATGAACAGGAAAAAGCCGATCACGGACTATTTATGTCTGATGCCGCCGTCGATAAGGTTATAGAACAATGCATGACTATTATGGACCTTCAGGAATTGAAATCCGGAGAACATTTTCTGGAAATCACATTTGACGAGCGATTAGAAAAACTGGTTGAACAAGGTATAATAGCAGAAAGTGAAGCGCAAATACGCCAGTCGGAAAATGAGCGCCTCCTTACCACTGTAGTTGCTCCGGCTTATGACAATCTTGCGGATGAACTTACACTTTTAAAAGGCAGCGGACACGATGCCCATGGTCTTGCAAATTATGAGAACGGGCAAAAATACTATCAGGCTTATCTGCGCCTTACAACAGGCTCATATCACAGCATAGATGAAATCAAACAAATGCTTTCTCTGGATTTTGAAAAGAATTATACCAAACTTCTAACATTGATAAAAGAATATCCAGTGCTTGGCAGTACAGCTATTTACGAAGAAAATACTTTTCCCGTGCTTACCGCAAAAGATATGCTCTCGAAGCTGCGGGATATGATGAAAGAAGATTATCCCGATATTCCTTTTTCCGGCAATGAAAACGCTTCCTGCACCATCAAATATGTTGATGACTCGCTTGCGCCATACACTGCGCCTGCATTTTATATGACTCCGCCAATTGACAATTCAAGTGAAAACACAATTTACATAAATAATCTTGAAACAACCGACGGGCTTCCCCTTTTTACTACACTGGCCCATGAGGGTTATCCCGGTCATCTTTATCAGACTGTATACAGTCAGCAGAATATGCAGGACAGAAACATATCAAAGCTGCGAAGCATACTGTACTATGGTGGTTACGTGGAGGGCTGGGCAATGTATACGGAACTTAATTCTTATGATTATGCAATACATCTTGCCAGGCACACACAGCCCGAAACGGAATATATTTATACGGCGGATAAACTGAACCGTCAGATACAATTATGCCTGTATTCACTTCTTGATATTATAATACATAATGAAGGAGCTTCTTATGAAAGGGTGTGTCAAATACTTAAGGCTATGGGATTTACGGACGAAAGCGGAATGCGGGCGGTGTATGAATACATAGTTGAAGAACCCTGTAATTATCTGAAATATTATCTGGGTTATCTGGAAATCATGGAACTTAAAGAAAAGGCCAAAGAGTTGTGGGGACCATCTTTTACGCCTAAGCGGTTTCATACTTTTATATTAAATAACGGACCCGCAGATTACAGAACTCTGGAACGACTGCTCAACTGATTTTAGAAAGGAAAAATTGATTAAGGCGCCTTAGAGCTTTCTCCAACACCTGCTTTTCTTCTTCTGACAAATCTTCCACTACACTTTCAATCATCTGTTCATGGAATCGTCGGTGATGGAGAAATGCTTCTCTGCCTCTTGGTGTGAGAGATATAAGCACCACTCTTCTGTCTTCTTCACTTCTTACTCTGCTGACATAACCCTTTTTAACAAGGCTGTTAATTGAAATGGTCAGAGTTCCTGTAGTAACATGCAGTGCTTTGGCAACGGTAGTCATATTTTTCTGCTCACCTGTACCTATTGCTTCTATGACATGCATATCATTGGTTGTAACATTCTTATATTCATCAATTCTCATAGCCTGTTCCTCAATTGTATTGATATTACGGAACAGCTTGACCAGAACATCATTAAGCGTACTATTAATATCCATTTTGAATCTCCACATACAAATATCTACGCTTATTCTATCAAAAAATAGTTTGATGGTCAAATAATTTCATGAGAACGAACTTAAATAAAATAAACAAAAACGGGGCTTCGGATGCGGTGGCAACTCACCCCTTATTTTGTT
>JAFLTH010000038.1 GCA_022510525.1 Lachnospiraceae bacterium
TATTGCTCCTAAACATCGGATCCTCAACAAGCACTCCTGTTGCAGAACCACGGTATCCACAACGGATGATAGCAAAGGAGACACCTGAGTTCTTCACTGCGTTCCAATCAATATTACCATTATGCTTTGACACATCGATTCCCATTGTTCCGGAACCCGACGACAGCTTACCGTCACTTCCAAAGGTATATTTTGCACCCTGAATAACCTGCTCTCCGGTGACGTAATTACCGTTTTTATCAAAGAAATATGTATATCCGTCGATTGTCTGCCATCCTGTGTAACGGTATTTCACATTAGGACTCTTTAAATAAAATTTGCTGCTCTTATAGTAATCTGCATAAGTCGCTTCCACAAATTTGCCGTCAGAATTTTTAATATAAATCTGTTTGCCTTTTTTATCCTTAAGCTTGGTCTTGGTATCTCCCGATACATCCTTACCTTTTGTGACGGTAACTTTGAGGGTGCCTTTTGCACTTCCGCAGGCTGCCGTAATCGTTGCGCTTCCTGCTGACACGCCTGTCATATTTCCGCTGCTGTCTATTTTTACAACCTTTTCATTATCACTTGACCATGCTACGCTTCCGCCTGCAGGGTCTGTATCAGCCTTGAGTGTGGTGCTCTTCCCCACCTCAAGAGTATTACTTCCCGTTATAGTAACCGATTTGTATGTAACCTCAGAGGCTTCCACGGTAACGGAACATTCTTTGGAATCACCGCTTTCGCTGGTTCCGATAATCGATACCGTTCCCGTAGAGACTCCCGTTACAACACCGTTTGCATCTACTGTTGCTATTTTGGTATTACTGCTGCTCCATGTGATCTTACCGCCTTCAGGCTCTGTAGTACCGCTTACAGTGCAGGTCTGTCCAACCTTTATATTTCCACCGCCTGTTACACTCTTCATCTTATATGTAGGCGCTGTCGGTGCCGATGCGTTATCTTCCGTAACGGTTACTGAGCAATTCAGAGTAACGGATGCAGAAGATGAACTGTCAAGTTTTATTGTTGCCGAAACGGTTGCACTGCCCGCCCCGACTCCGATGACAGTACCATTGTCTTCAACACAGGCTACAGCAGTATTACTGCTTGACCAGTCCAGTATATATGAGGCATTTATCTCCGTTTTAAAAATCAGTGAAACGCTTTCACCTTTTTTAATATTTACGGAAGCAGGCGTAAGCGACGGCCTTAATTCCTCCAGTCTTTCCTTTTCCGTCTTAGGCTTGTCCTGAACGTCACCACCGCTGCCATCATCGTCCTCATCAGAAGTCTGCTCTTCGGATTGGCTCTCTGTTCCGGCTTCTACCAGTTTCATAAACCCTGCCACTCCCCTTCCTACCTTTGCGGAAGTTGAAGGGTCGGCAATATCTGATTTATTAATCTCAAGATAGTTTTCGTCGGATTCTATCTCGGTCTTGGTGGATTCAACCCATTCGACCGTATCGGTCAATGAGGATTCCGTCTGCGTCTGCTGCGCAGTATCCTCCGCCGCTGCATTTACTTCGGATTCTGATTTGATCTCGTCGGCAACATCCACCTTTTTATAAGCAATTGTATCGGTAACCTTTATTGTCTCACCCGTGGTTGCAAACTTATAACATTCAAATTCCTCGCCTTTAAGCTCAAGAGGTTTAACCGTATAGGTATCAGCATCCACGCCTGTTTGATAGATTATTCCGTCCTTATCTTCATCTTTTAAATTAAACGCCTTACCTTTGTTTCCTTTTACCTCTACTTCAAAGGGTACATTTGCAATAAGCCTGTTATTTTCTTTATTGACAAACTTAATCTTTATATCTGACTGTATGGAAGTGATATTGATACCCACTTCTACATTTTTTACTTCTTTCTCTTCTTCCTGTTCCTGCTCCGGCTCTACCATTTGTGACAGTCTGGCAGACTCCGCATCCGAAACCGCAATGAGCCCGCTTTCTCCAATAATTCCTATACCTTCAATATCGCTTCCTATCTCGGCAAATGCCTCTACCTGTTTGGAGATAGACTTGGCATCGACATACAGTGTCCCTGTAATTATTCCGGCGATTATAATAAAAAATCCCAAAATTGCAACAACACGATCAATGGAACTCATATCTTTAACAAAATAAATAACACGTGGAATCAAACCTTTACGGCGGGAATTTTCATCATTATAAACGTCTTCATCCTCGTCCTCGTAGTAATCCTCCTCGTCATAGTCTTCATCAAAATCTTCTATATACTCAATGTCTTCGATATCTTCAATATCTTCATATTCTTCAATATCCTCGTCGTCTTCATCGTCATATTCCTCGATGTCCTCGCCGTCATATTCTTCAATGTCTTCGATATCTTCATCGTCATAATCCTCTTCAATGTCATCCGCGGGATCAGACGTTTTTACGGTTTTCCTTCCCTGTGACAAAACAGTCCTGTTGTACTCCTCTATGGTTTCATCATCCAGAGAAAGAAATTCCAGTGTATCTTCCAGATTTTCGGGTGTTAAATATTGGTTGTTATTATTTTCCTTTTTCATATTAATCTTGTAAACCTTTCGTATTTTGCGGCTTTTTAAGCCATTTTCAATTAGTTACAAGTGTTATTATAACACGAGTTTGTTTATTTAACAAGTTTATCTGTAATCCAAATAATTCATTTCTTTTTTATAACACTCGATATCCATACAGGTATTATTGATATTATGAATGAAATAACAAGTGCAATAAATGGACTTAAATAAAGTATAACCGCCTTATCCGCTATTCCCCACTGCCCGTAGAGCCGGCGAAGACTCTTAATTACCATAATCTGCAGCGCATAAACCCACAGTCCGTATTTATCTGCAAGATTTCCAAGACGCACAAGTATCGGCGAGCTAATAGCGGAAAATCTAAGTGCCAATATGAAAGCCGTTATATTTACAAATATTGTAGTAATGTATAACCCGCTCTGGGGCATAAACCATACCTCTGCAATATTTATAAAAAGCAGGACGGTAAGGATGAGACATATCTTCCCGGTGCTAAACCGGCTGTATATATGTTCTTCATATGCATGGATACAATATGCCAGACTAAAGAACGGTATCCCCATAAACAACCAGTTCCTGATATACGGTATTTGAATATTTTTACCGTAAAATGTCAAAAATTCTCCGCCTGCAAGATTCAATATAAGCAGCAATACCGACAGTGAAAACATAAACTTTATCAGGTTTTCCTTTATAATACGGGCAAACCTTCCTCTGCCCCTTTCAATATACATAAGTAAGACAAGCAAAAACAGATAAGAATAGGTCAAAGCACCCAAAAACCATAAATGTCCGCGAAAAGGCGACTCGTTAGTCAAGAGCAGGACTAAAAACCTTTTTAACGAGCAGTTTTGTCTAAGCCAGTCAGGGACTGAAGCTCCTGAAAAAAACTCCACAGCAACGTCCCATATAAAATATATTGCATTGACTAATATAGTCAATGCAAAAATCTTAATAGTCCTTTTCCGTATCTTAGGAATGGATGCACCATAGCTGTAATATCCTGACACCATAAAAAAAACGGGGACTGCCATTGCTGCAATTCCCTTAGCAGCCAATCCAAGTTCACCGGGAAGGGTTTCATGGATCAGTATGACCAGCACTATCGCTATGAACTTAAGGACGTTTATTCCATCATCGGTTCTCTTGAGTTTTTCTTCCATCAGATTTTAGTCCCAAATAATTTTTAGAGATATCATTACATTTTTATAAATAGTATAAAACACTATATATTGTATATAATAACAAATTATGACATTTCTTGCAATCCTTCGTTACGCGATACTTAACAGCGTTTTTATGGCATTTTTTTCCTGATTTCGCTTGACTTTACTTTCTTAAACTGACACAATATATATGCAACCTTACAATTTAAACAATATTAATAGAAAATTTGCATTGCAAATTTCTAGATGAGAAAAGGGGAATTTTTCATGATGTATATTCATTATTGTAAGCGTTGCCATCGTGTCCACATGTTAAACGGACATAAGCGTTCCTGCCCTAATTGCAGTGAAAGCATTACCGAACTCAAACTTCCTTACATGGAATACATATCCATGGACAGGAATAAGAGAGCACTTTTTCTTACCCGCCTCGCAGATGAAGCGCAGCTTAAGGATCTGAGTACCACTTATCGTATGTATAAATACAGCAAATGGTACAAAGAGCTCCATATGCAGCTTCCGCCCGGCGCAATCATCACCTACTCATTAGGTGAGCAAAACACGATGGACAACGCTTTATCGACTTTGTCCTAATGATGGTACCTGCAATGTTCTTTTAAAGGACAAACATTGCAGGTACTTTTCTTTATTGTATTCAATTTTCATAAATTTAAATCTTAAAATTCTCTTAAAGCATGGATTTTTCTTACTGTTCATAGTAAAATAGGTTAAAAAAGAAGGGTAGTGTGATAATTATGGAAGAAAAGAAATTCCCCATAGCTGTTGTAATGCATGTAACACTTATAGCAGCTATTGTGATCATATTTATAGTATGTGCATATAAACTTTATAAATGGAACAAGGGAGTTCCTTCGGACTATGATCCCAACTATATAACAACGGATTTTGACATAGAGGCTCTCGACAGCATTATTCCGCTTGCTCCGGACAAGCTTGAAGGACATACTGACGACGGCTTAACTACTATCCTGTGTCTTGGAAACGATCCTCTTTCCAAGGAGAAAGGACAGGAGAACGGATTGGCAGAGATGATTGCCGCAGGCGTTCCCGAACCCGAAAAGACCACAATCTATAACGGTTCATTTACAGGTTCTACTATAAGCGCCGCATATGCAAACTACAATGACGGATACTGGATGGATTCTTTCAGCCTTTCTTACCTGACAAGGGCAATATGCAGCAGAGATTTTACCCAGACCCTCACCTCGGCATATTACAGTTATGACCCTGATTTTGTTCCTACCGTGGAAATGCTTGAAAATCTGGATATGAATACCGTTGATATGATCTGTATTATGTACGATGCGATAGATTATATTGAAAGAAGACCCAGTGACGATCCTAATGACCCGTACTCAATTGTAACTTATACCGGTGCATTGCGTACGGCAATTGAAGATATTCAGGAAACCTATCCTTTTATCAGAATAGTCGTTATGTCCCATACATTCTGCTTCAGCATTAATGATGAGGGTAACTTCCAGAATGGTGACAGATCCGATCTGGGACACGGCACTTTGAGCCATTATCTGCAAAAAGAGCTGGATGTTACAGGAGACTGCAGCGTTTCATGGATTGATAATTTCTACGGCACGATTAACGAAGACAATTATCGTGATTATATGGTAGATTACATCCACTTCAATGATGAAGGACGCAAATTTCTGGCCAACCGGTTTATAGAATGTATGTTTCCCGATAAAACCAAAAGCGAATAATATTCTTTAGTATTCATGTGAAAACAATTCTTCAAAATCAAATTCTTCAATGAGCAGGCGCATATCCTCAAGTGCCTGCTCCATTTTTTCTACCGAAATTATCTCGCAGCTGCCGTCGGCAAAGCACTGTGTCATATAATAGTTGATATCAGGGTGATAATGGCTGTAATCCGCATAATTATCAAGGTCGGTTACTATCTGCTTCTGATTCGGAAAGAAAAACAATCTGACATTATCATATTCCAGCAGACGCCTGGTAATATGCAGATACTCCTCCATAGTCGCTTCAAGATGATTTTCACAAATCACATCATTCCAGTACAGAATACTGTACGGAGGAAAAAACACATAAAATGTCGTATCCGGATTCTGCTCTATATACGGACAGATGTTTGTTGACAGATTTAAGTCAAGGTTTTCAATATAGGCATCTTTAGGTGTCTCGGTATCCACTACCGGCGGGGCTTCATAATTGTGCATTACCCATTGCTTATTATAGTATTCATCTGTCCACCAGCTTGCATATACGGTTGCAAGATCTGTCTTGTCCGGATCCGCAATGGGGCGAAGTATATAATTAAGAAGTACATCTTTGTTAAAAATATACTGTATATCGTTTATATAGTTGTCATCATACAGATATTCCGGAATAGGATATTTGGTTTCGTTCACTCCGCCTGTGTATGTCATTACATCGATGCCTAGAAATACCGCTTTGACTTCGTTATCGCTTTTAAAGATAATGTCCATAATGTTGGACTGGTCTTTGGGATATGCGCCGCTGTAGCTTAGTTTGACGGTATCAAGATCAAGAATGTCATTGAACCAGTTGGTGTTGAAGTTTACGGTCATGGATGAGCCGAGGATTACGCTGTCATAGGATAGGTTTCTGGCCATGCCGGGGTTTTGGGTGAGCTGGTTGTCTACCAGATAGGGGAAGTTTTCCAAGGGGGCATGATAGTGGAAAAATGGGTCTACGTAGATTGTGACTGCTGCTGTGGTGAACAGGAGTATTATGACTGTTGTTATTGTGATTAATATGGATTTTTTGTATTTGTTCATGGGGTTGGCCTTTCTGTAGGGCGAAATATTTACGTTAATTAGGTTGTGACTGCCGGAGGGGGATTGTACAAATGGTAGTCCGGGTTTGGTGCGATGTCCGGGAATAAGAACTGCTAAGCATTCCCGGATAGATTTCTAATGCGCACGCAAGCGGCGCAAAATCGCCATTCTGGCTCATTGCGCCTTTTCGGGACGTCCTGTCCCGAAATTGCTGGGTTGTGGCGGGAATGCTAAGTAGTTCTAATTCCCTTCCAAAAAGCACCAAATCCGGATTACCATTTGCACAATCCTTCTCAATACTGCCACTAAAAATTAAAATACAGGAATGTGCTGACGCCGGAAAATGATAGTACACACCATAAGAAAAATGTCGCAAATATTATGTTGGTGAGTATTTTCCCTTTACATTTTTCCGATATTTCGGACGCATTGGGCGTAAACATTGATAATACAATTCCTGCCGCAAGCATGGCATACATAAGAATGTATCTGCTCCATTCCATTGTGTCAAGATGCAACACTTTTAATACGTACCAGAACTCGTCCAGGCGGAAGCATTCAGCCAGGTCTAATGAAAGTTTCTGCACCTTCCCGGCTATTGCCGCGTAGAGCAGACTGTTTGCCTGCGCTATACTCTCCGCTCTGAAATAGACCCATGCAATGCTGACATATGCAAATAGCAACAATCTTGATGCCAATACTTTCAATAGCGATAATGCCGAAAATTTAACACGAATTGCCATTGCCATAGAATTTTGCGACGTTTTTCTTATATCACTATATCTTAACCACCACCTGGTAATCACATACAGTACACCGTGCATCATACCCCATATGACAAAGTTCCAGCCTGCACCGTGCCAGATTCCGCTGAGGCAGAATACAATCAACAGATTGGCATACATCCTTGCGTTTCCTTTACGGTTTCCGCCAAGCGGAATGTATACATACTTTGTAAAAAAGCGGTTTAAGGTAATGTGCCATCTTTTCCAGAAATCAACAATATTTACGGCTTTGTATGGCGAATTAAAGTTGACCGGGATTTGTATTCCAAGCATTGCGCCTATGCCCCGTGCCATATCGCAGTAGCCGCTGAAGTCAAAGTATAATTGCAGGGAATAAAAAATTATAACAAGTATTGCATCCATGCGCCCAAGAATCGGAATATTCGTATAACCCAGGTCTACTCCGGCGCCAAAAGTGTCTGCAAGTATTACTTTTTTGAAGAGACCGAGTATGAAGAGGATTAGTCCTCTGTATATTTGTTCCCAATCGGGATTACGGCTGCCCATCTTCTCAAACTGTGGAAGCATTTCCGACTGGTTTACAATGGGTCCGGCTATCAGTTGAGGAAAAAATGCGACGAAAAGCGCATAGGTTAAAAGGCTGCAGTTTTTGATTTCCCCCCTGTAGGTATCAACTATGAAACCAATCTGCTGAAAGGTAAAAAAGCTGATTCCCAGCGGAAGAAGTATGTTCCTCAGCAAAAAGGATGTTCCGAATATACTGTTTATGTTAGTCAGGAAGAAGTCAAAGTATTTGAAATAGAACAGCAGCCCCAGATTAGATGCTACTGCGATGAAAAGTATGGGTTTTGATTGTTTTTGCGACATAATTCTATGAAAAATATAGTTACAGGTAATGCTGAATATCATAATCAGCAGGTAATTTATCTGAAAATAACCGTAAAACCAGAAAGACATTAAAATCAAAAAGAGCTGCGCAGGCTCTTTTTTCTTAAGATAAATAAGGCTGTAATACCCTGCCAGGCATATTGGAAAAAATAAGAATATGAATATATAGGAATTAAACAGCATCTCTATTCTCCTGTTTTAATATCGCGGTAAATCAGATACTTATCTGTCTGTGCGTATAATTCAAAGTCGTAGTCGGTCAGAGGTTCTTCCAGTTTCCTGTCTCTGGTGAGTACAACGTAATTGCAGCCATAGCTTCTTGTAAGTTCTACAAATGATGGCGTCTCAATAGTTTCCACCAGTTCCATTGCTTCATACATATCATTATAGTACCCCCATCTTGCTATCAGCATTTCCCTGCCATAAGGCATATTTATCCGGGTGGAATACTGTCTCAAATAATATATCAGATCAGCGGGAACAAGAGCCATAATGCGACCTTTTTCCGGATCTATTATTTTGGCCACTTCCACCGCTTCATCAGGCAAGTGATATATATTTTCAGCCTTGGATATATATTGACCGCTGTACACATAGCTTCCACAGGCTATAATTGCAACAGTCATTACCGCAAGCATAATTTTCCTGTGCTTCCCGGCCAGTTTCAGTGCACCGTAGGCACTGACCAGACTCATCTGGAGCAGCCACAAAATGCGGTAATAAGTTTCCGCATCCTCGAAGAGTCTGACAAAGACCTTCCGAAACAGCGGACAGAAGAAAGCAATAAGTATAAGCGTCGGCGCATATACCAAAATTGCGCGCAGTTTTTTGTCTTTTTCCTTAAGCCAGAGATATAGAAGGAAAAAGATATAAATCCCAAAAAGGAAGTTATTCTGATGATATCCGGCATAGTTTTTAAAAATAACTACGCTTTCCAGAAAAATGCCCCACATACAATCTCTCCTAAACCGCCAGCCCCAAGTACAGCATGACATAAATCAAATTTGGAATGCAGGTTGCTCCAAGCTTCAAAGGAATCTTCCAGTCTCTCTCTACTACCATAAGACATACCGCCATAGCTCCCAGTAATATTGCTATAAGAAAGACTGCAAGCGAGCTGCAGACTCCTGCCGTCATATTGAGGCAGACCAGCATTATCCACAGCCCTGCATTTTTACCTCTTTTTTCTTTTTCCCCGGTAAAAAGCCATAATAAGAGCAGAAACAGGGCGGGGATTACCACATTGGCAGTCACGGACTTTCCCTGCCAGGTCCTGGTTAAGAAAAACGTCTCATTTGTATATATTGACACGTTTCCAAACAGCTGAAACATAGCCATAATTATCATAAATACGGGAATATTCTCTTTATTTGATACCAAATTTGATTCAGGATTTGAATTAAACAGCACTTTGGAAATTTCATAATATATCATGTAGCTAAAGGGTATCAGCAAAAGCGGCATCACTAAATGCGACGTTATTGTTGCGTGCAGATTGGCTTTTACTGCCACAAATGCCACCCATATCGGAAATACCGCTAGTGCATGTCTAAGATCCAGAGATGAGGAACGTCCTGTATAGGGTAGATTTTTGTACATTGCGTTACTCTGCTGCGCCATCAGCGACTCCACTACATAGTATGCGTCATCTCCGTCAAAGGAAGTCATCGTTACTGCCATATATAGCTGAAATCCCACCAATGCCAGAAAAAGCAGCCACTCAATTTTAGTTTCCGTTTTTAAACCGGAAAAGGTTAAGTTAGTTAGTCCTAACCAGCTTTTTGTGCCGTCTGTCCTTTTCCAATCCAGATACCTGATAATTATTCCTGCAGCTGCAAGCAGAATAGCCACTGCCATAAACCATCTTAAGACAAATATAAAATTGTCATACTGAATCCAGATTACCGCAGGAATCGTGATCACTTCAAATACCGCCCACATAAGAAGATATCCGGCAAGAAATACCGTTATGGGATTCCTTTTGTCCTCCGATATGAACTTAGCCGGCAAAAACCCTATACAAAAGGGGATAATCAAAAGCCAGAATATAAAACCCATTATCTGAACCATACCGGGAAATATTCCTTTCTTAAAGTGGTTATATTTATATTATAATTTTCACCCTATTTTACAGCAAAATGGCAAGGATGTCCAGTTTTGGAAAAGCTGTCTGTACAATAATCGACAAACGTGTTAAAATAAATAGAAAAAATTGTTCTCTTGCAGGTTTTAACAGAAAGGGATTTTGATGAAAAAAGCATATATCATAGGTGCGGGACCTGCGGGTCTGACTGCCGCTTACGAATTATTAAAGCAGAGTAATGAATATGAGGTAACCGTTTTAGAGGAAACCGAGGCTATGGGCGGAATCTCTAAAACCGTAAATTATAAAGGAAACCGTATGGATATGGGCGGACACCGCTTTTTCTCCAAGGTGCCGGAGGTCAATGAGTGGTGGAACAATATGCTTCCGCTGCAGGGTTCCCCTACCTATGACGATATTGTTTTAGGGCGTGAGATGACACTTACACCGGGAGGTCCCGACCCTGAAAAAGTGGACAGGGTTATGCTCAGAAGGCACAGGGTTTCACGTATTTATTTTAACAAGAAATTTTACGACTACCCTATTTCCCTTAAATTTGAAACTTTTAAGAATATGGGTATTATTGCCACGATTCAGTCCGGTTTCAGTTATATAGCCGCAGTGCTCCATAAGCGTAAAGAGAATTCTCTGGAGGATTTCTATATCAACCGTTTCGGCAGGAAGCTGTATTCAATGTTCTTTGAATATTATACCGAGAATCTCTGGGGCAGGCATCCAAGTGAAATTGCACCCGACTGGGGCGCACAGCGTGCCAAAGGTTTATCAATAGCCGCAATTATCAAAGATATCTTCGGCAAGATAATTCCCGGAAACAAAAACCGTAAGGTTGAAACCTCTCTTATTGAAGAATTCAGCTATCCCAAGCTCGGCCCCGGTCAGCTGTGGGATGTTACCGCTGAGGAAATAGAGAAAATGGGTGGAAAAATACTCAAAAACTGCAAGGCGGTAGGCATTCATAAGGACGGGAACAATCATATAACCTCCCTCACTTATGAAAATAACGGTGAAAAGATAACTGTGGAAGGCGACGTTTTTATTTCCTCCATGCCGGTCAAAGACCTAATTGCAGGTATGAATGACGTTCCGGAGAAACCGGCAAAGATTGCCGCAGGACTGCCATATCGTGACTATATGACCGTAGGTATACTGCTTCCTAAACTTAATCTTAAGAATAAGACCAAAATCAAAACCATGAATAACATTATTCCCGACTGCTGGATTTATGTTCAGGACCGTTCTGTGAAGCTGGGACGTTTTCAGATTTATAATAACTGGTCACCCTATATGATAAAGGATTTAAACAATACTGTATGGATCGGCTTGGAATATTTTGTAGCCGAAGGTGATGAGTACTGGACTATGTCCGATGAAAATTTCACTAAATTTGCGATTGATGAAATCGTGAGTATGGGACTTATTGATTCTCCCAAAGATGTGATGGATTCCCATGTTGAAAGGGTTAAAAAAGCATATCCGGCATATTTTGATACCTACAAGGATATTGACACACTGGTGGATTATCTAAAGACTATCGACAATCTCTACTGTGTCGGCCGCAACGGACAGCATCGCTATAATAACATTGACCACTCTATGATGACATCTTTTGAAACCGTCAAAAACATTGTAAACGGTATAAAAAGCAAAGATAATATCTGGAGTGTAAATACTGAAAAAGAGTATCATGAAGGTGATAAATAATAAACGGCAGGGCGTCAATAAAATGATTCCGCTACGGTATATTTCACTGCGTCTTTTACCAGTTTCATCCCTTCGGGATTAAGATGGACACCGTCGGTTACGTATTTGGGCATATTATCCGGGTTTATACCACAGTTAATCAAATCGATTACATCAATACCCCTGTTACCTGCAATTGTTTCTATCTGTCTGCTGTAATCCCGCGCGTCCAGATTCAGTGAATTTACAAAGGTTTCGAACGGCTGTGTGATACCCCAGTCACCAATCTGGGTCAGTGTGCAGCAAAAGACCTGTGCGCCCGGATACTGAGATTCCAGCTTATCCAATATCAGCGTATAGGCATCACTGAATGTCTCGACAATTCCTTCATCTACCGGCTGTGTACCGTCATTTTCACCAAGCGGAACGCTAATCAACAAATCATTGGTTCCCATATAGACTATGATTATATCCGGATAAACACCACCGTTTCCTATCAAGGCATCAATTCTGTAATTACTGCAGGCATATTTGGGATTATCTATGCTCAAAGAATCCCCTGCACAGGTACTTCCCGCACTTGAGCTGTTTGCACAAAACTGCATTCCGGTCTCGTCAATGAGCATTTTCCACCAGGTTTCATCCACATTATAAACTTCACCTTCCATAGGAAAAAACTCTCCATACCCTTTAGGTATCCAACCTTCATATGTAGAAATGCTGTCTCCAAGAACAGCAAGCTGCCTGCCTTCAAACAAATCTTTTATCTCCTCATCAGACAATTTAATTATCTGCACTTCTCTCAAAATTTCCTCTAAGCGCATATGCATAGAATGAGTCCCGTTCTTAAGCATATATACTTCATCATCCAGAGCATTCACCATGTAATAAGCCGGTTTCCCGGGTAACTTTAATACGGCAATTCCCACTGCCAATACACAAATGGCGCACATGACAATCCATCGTATATTTTTTATCTTAGAATCGTTAATCATCTTATCCCCCACGTATGGCTTTATCTTTTCTTAAATACCGACTGTCTCGCTCCATGCATCTTGCTATGATTCTTTAAAACATCATCCACCGCATCCATCCTCAATCCTGCATCTATAAAATCACAGTTCTTACAGAAGGGATAATTCTGTCTGCCGTTTCTTACCGCATCCCTAAGTTCCCTGTACGGCTTACTGTTCCAGCCGTCTTTTAAAGAAACCTCTTGCAAATCGGCAAGATTGGTAACTTCAAAGTTATCACAGCAACAGATTCCCATCTTTCCGTTAGGCATAATCCACATATCGGTAAAAGGCATAAGACAGGTTTCTTTGATCACTTTACCCTTGGACTGCTTGTTTGGGGCGCTGCCTGCCCTGTTTGTCAACACCTCTTTTAAATATCGGATCTGTATCAGAATATCAACGTCTTTGAATTCCTCCGGATTTTCTTTCACATACTTATAAATCTTCTGAATATTCTTATGCAGCTTCATATCAAGACAGTAATTATTGATTATAAGCTGGTCCACATACGGAATGATTGCCTTCACCTTGGCAATATCAAGAAGCAGACCATTGGTTGACATAAATATGAATGCATCCGGTAATTTTTCCCTTGCATACTTATGAAATTCCACAATCCTCTTATCCAGCCACGGCTCATTATTTCCGTATAAGGTCAGATGCCCTTTATATCCCCACTCGCTAAGCTGGTCAATAATAGAATAATACAGTTCATCCGGCATTCTCATATACGGACGTTTTTCAGCATGGATATTAGCGGTACAAAATTCACATGTACTGTTGCAGCGATTTACCGTCTCCAGATTGACTACTACCGGCTGCGGAATCTCCTTCCTGGAATAAAAGTACTCAATATACCTTTCCTGCTGCCTGCGTCTTGTTATAAATTGAAGTTTTAAATAGCTTTCGCTGGCAAGTCTTGGAAGGTATTTTCTGGCGTTCCAGCCTATGATGCCGGCGAAGTTGTGTACTCTGATTGACATTGATTTGATCTCACTTTCTTTTATCGATATATTTCAAGTTCTACATTATCGTAAACTATACAAATAAATTGTATAACTTCCATCTGAAGATGTATAACTATCCACCGGTTCAAGCCCCACGTTATCCGCGTTTGCAAGTTCCAGTCGTGAAAAGATATATTTGCCGCCAAGGGTCTTGAGACTTTCTGCATCGATGTAAATATTGTAATCGGTTGCATAGATGGTCTTACTGGCGTTAACTATGCTTAAATCGGTTCCTGAGTATAGGTAGGCGCGCGCTCCCCAGTCATCGTAGTAGATTCGCGTTTCTTCGACTCTCTCAAGGGCGGGAGCTATTACTTTTCGGAAATCTTCCTTGTATTGCTGGGAATAAAATCCCAGATAGCCGTCAAGAGTGGCTATGTCGTTATACTCAAGGACAGCGGGGTGCATACCGTAGGCTACGGACCACTCCCCGTTATAGTTAATTTTTTCTTTAATCTCTGTAAATAAATCTACCGCATAGAACTGCTCAAAGTCAAGTGCATCTACCTCTGTTCCATGAAAATATTCGTACGCCCTGCAATAACAGGTGTTATATAAATCGTTATAGCGGGTCGGTGTCAGGATTACCACCAATGCTGATATGCAGACAATTATATTTGCCGCCCACTGCTGCCACACTCCCATATCATAAAGTCTTGCCAGGATCACAAAAAGCGCTGCATACCATAGGAACGGATTAAAGAAGATTGTCCGATTGAACTGCAGCCCTTTAAGCTGCGGTATTATGGTTTCAAACAGGGTTCTTACAGGCTCAAAATCATATAGGCCGTACACAACGCTGTTAAATAAAATAACAAGCATTATTAAATTAAAATTATCATGTAAAACGCCGGTATATTGCTTTTTTCTTATATAACATACGTTATTTATAATAAAGTATACTATGCATATTGGCAGTACCAGCCTGGTGTGTACTCCATCTGCATGGAAAATTCCTTCTTTCCACACCGTAAAAATCTCGCTAAGTATCTCCGGCACCGATAAGTCGGGATTAACAATCGTAGAGCGGATTGTAACCTCTCCTCCAAACAGCATCTGGGCAAACAGACGGTATTCACAGACCACATAGCCGAGTGCAAGTACGAGCAATGCCGGCATTAGCGACCATGCAGGCTTTTTGTCCTTGAGAGAAAGCCATATAATTGCAATTACCATATAACCCAGTATAAAAATACCCATATATGAAAAATACGATACAAGCGGATAACAGAACAAGCCCAGATAAAGCGGTATTGACGGTTTTCTGTAAATCCGTATCAATATATATACCGCAAGCGGCATAGATGCAAAAGCAAAGCCATATGCCGGAAAAAGGTTCAGTATCCCGTATACAAAACCCACCATATATACAATCGGTCTATAAGTAAGATATTTCTCCGGGTAAAGTTCTTTTATAAGCAGCCTGAAAGATACTGCAGCAAGCACTACTTTTAACAGTAATCCCAGTACATATGCGGTATATACCGGAAAAATCATATATAATATACTGTATAGCGATAATTCCGACGGAAGATTATCTCTGCTGATTCCGCCCAGGAAAGGAACATCAACCCCATGTTTCCAAAAGGAATCCGTATTTTTAAGCATCTTAAACTGCGCCAGAAACAGGTCCATATTATCATGAACTGCAATATAGCTTTTTTCACCGTAATAAAAAAATACGCCTGCCTCAAAAATCAGAAAACCTGCTATCGGAAATATAAACCAGTATTTTGTCAGCCACAGAAACCATTTTTTCTGCGTTAATCCTTTCATTTACTTATCCTTCCTAAACTTATCAGTCTTCTTTTTTCTTAACCGTTCTTTTTCTGAATACAAAGAGCTTCTGTCCAAAGAAATTCATTACAACGAACAGGCACATCCCGACTATCATAGCTATGTTATCCACAAGTGCAACATTGGGGGAATTCAGCACAGCTACTACTATGGACTGCGCCACTTTAAAAGCTATAAAGTAGCATATTGCTATATTGATTGCAAATCGCCATGGCAGCCACTTATCCCGCTCCTCTACTTTAAACGTAAGCTTGGCATTGGCATGATAGGAAAATACGCTGCCTATAAAATATGATATACCGCTTGAAAGCCAGTAATTCATATGAATCAGATTATACAAAACCGCCATTATTCCCCAACCCATAAGGGTATTAATAACACCCACTATTCCAAAATGGATGACTTCCATTATAAAATCCTTATATTTATCATAAAGTGCTTTTATCCTGTCCATAGCAAACTCCATTCTTACCTTTTCTATTGCCACAACTCCCCGTACATCTCAATCCACGCAGGTCTGTCCATTGCAATCACGCTGTTTTTTCCGTAAAATTCCCTTGTTGCATAATTGGTAAATACATTTGGATCATCGGTAACCGGCATATGCATAAGCGGTCCCTGCACATCATTAATGTAAGGTACTACTACATCTTCGGTACTTTCATCCTCCATCAGCCTTGTCTGTAAATCCATCTGCTCCTTATAGTCCGAAGCCTGTCCGCTTGTTATATATTCAAGTGATACAAAGGACGCACTGCTCTTAATATTACTCCTGAAAATAACAATCGTTATTAAACATATAAGCAGTATAGGCAATACTATACATTTAAGTGTGTTTTTTGCCGCCATGTCTTTCCATAACAAGCGCAATTTAATTGATAGTCTTTGTGCAATTATAAGCAGGAGCCCCGAAGCCGTCAGAAGAAAAACCTGATAGTTAGTATTCGGTACGCCACCGGATACTTCTACTCCCGCATAGAGAGCCGGTGCCTGCATCGCGCTGTAAAGGCAGAACAACATCAAGGCAAGCCATACAGGATGCTTAAAATGTTTTAAATACAGATTATCGGCATCAGATGATTTACTTTGTATATTTTCCGTCAAAGTATATGTTATTAAAAAAACGGCAAATAAAAACAAGAGTCCTGCAAAAATCAGCGGTCTTTCTTTTATATAAGTTCCGATATCCTTTATTGCGTATACAAACGAGTATCCTATGGTTGCAATCCCCCTTGAAAAGGAAAATCCGAAATCCCCTCCCGCACGTACTCTGTTACCGGGAGATTTCATACTTACAATGAGACCTGCAAGCTCTGTCACCATAGGAATCATCAAGGTAAATATCCTCTTATCTTTTTTAAGAAACCATACTGCTGCTATCATATAAAAAGCCACGATCAACGTAAATAGCGCCGCCTGGTAATTAGAGCCGCCAAGCAGGGTCATAAAAATCAGAATACCCGCAAAAGTGGTTTGCCTATATTCCTTTGCATATTTAAGCAGCCACGCCACAGTAATCTGGCACATTGCAAACGGCAGCATATAATGTACACAGCCGTTGAACCAGAATATTGAAGATCTTGTAGAGGGTATAAATTCTATACTGATCATCAGAAACCAGGCTGTAATAAGCATATAACTCCATCTATTAAATCCCATATTCCGGCACAGTATCGTATTAAACAGATAAAAAGTACTTCCAATCCATACAGACAGCATCAAAAACGCAACTATAACATATGCCCCGTCACTAAATACCTCCGGCTGTATAGTAAATAAAAACAGGCTGAACCAGGTTCCCTGAAAACTATAATACGATTGATTGATTGTCCGCCATGAAGCTTTTAAAAGTTCCATAAGGGAATGTGTTCCCATCCAGGCTGTCCTTGTATATATGGCATAACCATAATCATCTCCTGTCGCCCTGTTTACAAAGGATAAATATAGGACCGGCAGCATGAGCAGGACAAAAATCAGGAAACTTATGAATGTTAACGCCTTAAACTTTTTTTCCAAAACTCTTCCTCCGCCGCTTGATAAAATGGTTATCATCCCATATAATAATTTCAATCACTACTAAATACAAACCTTATATTTAAAATACAACTATATCTAATATACACAATATTGGAAAATTTATCAATAATGATAGAAAATACGTATAAAATGGAGGTTTATATGGCATTAAAAGTACATCATATCGGATATCTGGTGAAAAAAATAGAGCCTGCAATCGGCTCTTTTGAAAAACTTGGATACCAAATCACACAAAATACAGTCTATGATGATATCCGCAAGGTAAATATATGTTTTATGGAAAAGGATGGATATTGTGTAGAACTGGTCTCTCCGGCATCCGAGACCTCGGTTGTTTCCGGTCTTATGAAAAGATTCAAAAACAGCCCTTATCATATCTGTTACGAAACCGAGAATTTTGAAGATGATTATATGACACTCGTGTCAGAAGGTTTTATGGCAATAGATACTCCAACCCCTGCACCGGCGCTTCAGGGGCGGGAAGTCGTATTTATGACAAGCACGTCAGTTGGAATGATTGAATTGATTAAGAATTAATTTTCATCTGACTGTGAGCCTGTTTGTCCGATTGTATGTTCTTTGGTCCTCTCACTTATTATATACCTTGGGCGCTGCTTCACTTCCATATATATTTTTCCTATATATTCGCCAAGGATACCCAGACATATCAACTGGATTCCTCCTATGAAGCAGATAATGCAGGTCATACTTGACCATCCTGCAACCGCCTTTCCAATAAATGAGACCACAACCGACCAGATTACGCCCACAAAACTCAAAAGAGCAATAAAACAGCCCACTCCGGTAATCAAATGTATGGGTTTGACACTCAGACTGGTGATTCCTTCGAATGCCAGCGCAAGCATTTTTATCAAAGGATAATGACTTTCCCCTGCAAGACGCTCGTGGCGCTCATAATACACACAGGTGCTCTTAAAGCCCACCAACGGAAAAAGTCCGCGCAGAAATATATTTACTTCTTTAAAATCGGAAAATTCATTTAAGACACGACTTGAGACCAGACGATAGTCGGCATGGTTAAAAACAGCCTCCACACCCATTAGTTTCAGCAGCCTGTAATACGATTCGGCAGTGAATCTCTTGAAAAAAGTATCACTGTCACGATTATGACGCACACCATATACAATCTCGCAGCCGTTTTGATATTCTTCCACCATCTTGTCCATGGCATCTATATCATCTTGACCATCACAGTCAATAGAAATTGTTATATCACAAACCGATTTAGCCTCCATCAATCCCGCAAGTACTGCATTCTGATGTCCCCTGTTCCGGCTTTGTCTGATTCCGATAAAATGTTCATCCTGTTTTGCCAGCTCAGTAATAATATCCCAGGTTCCGTCTTTCGAACCGTCATCCACAAACATAATCCGGCTCTCATCACTGATCCTACCGGCTTTACACAGAGCGGTAAGCTTGTCCATAAACATAGGAGCGGTAACAGGCAGCACCTTTTCTTCATTATAACAGGGAATCACAATATACAAAATCGGCTTCATGCTCTTCTCCTAACTCAGATTGGCAAGAATGATATCCGCCATTTCTCCTACGTTTTTCATAGATACGACCTGGCCCATATTAAATTTCATACCAAATTCCTGCTCAACTGCCGCAAGCAGATTAATGTGCTCCAAAGAATCCCAGTCTTCTATATCGTCAGCAGTTGTTGTATCGGTGACAGTGATGTCATCATCGTCAAAGACATCCCGGAATACTTCATTGAGTTTGATGAAAACTTCTTCTCGGCTCATATTATTGGGTTCCCTTCCCTGCGTTATTGGATACTAATACTAATATAATATCGGTTTTAGCTCCACTATGCAAGTATTTTGTACATTTATACAGCTGCCTTCCTCTGTTCAATGCAATTATACTACTCGTTCTTTCTAAAATCCGCATTAATCAGTCTTGCAGCACTGTTTGCATATGCGTGGCGTCCGGCCGCTGTAAGATGGATGCCATCCTCAAGGTAATCATCAGCCGAGTATGCATCTATGCCGCTGTCCATAATCGTATTATAGTAAATGACATTTTTATCCTTATTATTATTATACACATAACCGCAGAGTTCCGAATAGTCTATCATAGGGCCATATCCGTAATCCAGCGAATAAGAGTCCCCAATATAAGCGTCTCCATTGAAAAACTGGCAGTAATGAGGCGATGCCAATATTATCTTGGCTGAAGGAAATGCATTATGCAAAGATTCAATTGCCGCCTCAAGCGCCCCCACATATGTGTGAACCGCATCTATATTACGCAATTCGCCTTCACTGTCGTATTGACTGTTAGGAATCTTGGCAAGAAAATCATTTAATCCATATTCTATAAAAAAGTAATCGGTTTTGGAGAAATCACACACTTTAAGAATTTCTCCCGCACGCTGTTGTTTGAACATTTCTTCATCGATATCTCCCAGAATGGCATGAACCACACCTAGGAGAGAGTAGGAATTCCAGTTATTATAATCGAACTGTTCATCCGTCAAAAGTGCCGCTGTCGTTCCGCCGATAGACATATTATAAACATCTGCATTGCAGGCCTGTGAAATCAGATATGCCACTCCGTCATATTCCCGTACATGGTCCAAAATACTGTCTCCCAGAAACACTATCTGCATATCGTGATTATTTGTTTGGTTTTCCGTATCACTTTCATCCTCACCGTTTTCATCCTCGACATCACCCTCATCGTCGTTTACGTTTTCCGGCATACCCTGCAGCGGAATATCCGGAATATCTACGCTTTCAGATTTTTCACTATCTGACTGAAGGTATTTTTCGGTCTGCAAATCGTTATTTTCCTGCATAACTTTCTGCTCATATTGAGCCTGCGTCTGTAAACGCCCGTAAATTATCTCTATTAATGCTAAAATACAGAAGCCTGCCATAATTGCATACAAGATGACTCTTCCGTTATAGTCTTTTCCCCTTCTATTCTTATCTTCCATTTATACCATCATACCCCTTTCCAATTTGGCATACCAAATACCTATTACATTAATAACATACCACATTTTTCCACCTATGTATCAAAATCCGCCATTTATTAAAAAAAGCTTTCGTTTTTCTTAAGAAATACTGCCCAAAGCAGCAATACTTCCTATTAATATTATATAAGGTTTAGCCTATAAATATGTAAACAAGTGGAAAAAATAGACATAATATACCAAAGACGCCGATAAAATCAGGTATGAAGGACCGTCGAAATTATTAATCTTTTTTAATATTTCTCATTACAAGCGCATATCTGTATTCGAAATCACGTCTGTTTTTTAATGCCATGTTGGAAAGAATCAGTCCTGCAAAAAAAGACTGTATTGCAGCAAGTCCAATAAAGCCGCAGACAAACAGTGTCGGAAAACGAAGTACCAGCCCGGTTTCTATATATGAAATCAGAATCGGAATAAACAAGGCAATTGAAACAACAGCCAAAGCTGCCGCAAACAGACCGAAAAATCCAAAGGGCTTATAATCTCTGTAAAGCTTGACAATAGTTCGAAGCACCTTATAACCATCTGAAAACGTGTTCAACTTGGACTCACTACCCTCAGGTCTATCCCTGTATTCAACAACCACATTTTCAATCTGCAGATTATTATAAACTGCATGTATAGTCATCTCAGTCTCAATTTCAAAACCGGTTGAAAGAACCGGGAAAGTCTTTACAAAACCATAGCTAAACGCCCTGTATCCGGTCATGATATCCTTTATATTACAGTTAAAAAGACTATTAATGCTGCTGCGTACAATGCTGTTCCCGAAATTATGGAAAGGGCGCTTATTTTCCGTAAAATAAGTAGAGGAAAGTCTGTCACCAACAACCATATCCGCATTGTGATGCAGTACCTTATCCGCCATTTCCCTTGCACATTCCATAGGGTAGGTATCGTCACCGTCCACCATAATATAACACTCCGCTTCTATCTCGCGGAACATACGTCGTATAACATTGCCCTTTCCCTGCATATACTCATAGCGAATTACGGCGCCTGCCTCTTTCGCACACTCTACAGTGCAATCCTGGGAATTATTATCATATACATATACAACGGCTTCAGGTAAAGTCTGTTTGGCTTCACGTACTACTTTAGCTATTGTTTTTTCTTCATTATAACAAGGGATGAGCACTGCTATTTTGTCCATATCAATCTCCAGATTTATTTTTATGCTTAGTATAACATAAAAGGCCTTATTTTAAAAGCCTTGGTATATGAATTCCGCGGCGCTGTATTCGGGACCGTAGCAGCCAAAAAGGATTACGGTAAATAAGAGCACGTACCATATACTCCAGCGAATGGGAAGCGGACGTGCGGCAATCATATCACGCACAGAGCCTTTTTGCTGCAGCAGACTTATAATCAGTAAAATCAACAGCGAAAGCAGTACAATAGCAAGCTCCGATATACCAAGCCCAAGTTCCAACATATCTCCGTTCCAAAGTATTTGCGGATTCCAGTTTGTTACGGCAAGCTTTAGCATTGCAATTGCAGCCGGAACATTTTTAGAGCGGAAAAACAGGTCGCCAATGCATACCAGAAAAAATGTTCTTATTATGCGCATACCATTTATTATTTTGCTTCCGGGATTTATATGCATTTTCTCCATAGTGCGTGCGCAGGGCGACTCAAGAAGTTCTTCCATTACAATATAAAACCAGTGCAAAAGACCTGACCCTATTACATACTTCCATGCTCCGCCATGCCAGATTCCCACCGAGAACCAGAGGATGAACATTGCAACAAATGTGGCAAACTGTTTTCCTCTCTTTTTGCCGAATTTTTGCTTCCACGATTTATTCAGGCGTGTAAAAAATCCGGAGCGCAGAAGCGGATAGAACACATAATCCTTCATCCACACACCCAGCGTAATATGCCATCTTCTCCAGTATTCGGAAATACTTTTTGCAAAAAAAGGAGTTTTAAAGTTCTCAGGCAGAATAAGTCCAAGACTTTCAGACATACCAATTACTATGTCCATACATCCCGAAAAATCCGTATACAACTGGAACGCATAGAAAAACGTCGCAATCCATATATATGCGCCTGGATAACTGTTATAATTTCTAAAAACCGTATCTACAATAACATCCAGTCTTTCGGCAATTACAAGTTTCTTAAACAAGCCCCAGAGCATCCGCTGCATACCCCTTGTCACCGTATTATAATCAAACCGGTGAGGCTCAAAGAACTGTTCTCCGCATTCTCTGTACTTAAGAATCGGTCCTGAAATCACAGCCGGAAAATACATTCCGTAAAGCGCAAGTTTCAGCGGATTCATCTGAACTCCTGCAATACCGTAATATACATCCACCACATATCCAAGCAATGAAAACGTATAAAAAGAAACTCCAAGCGGGGCCAAAAACTGCAGCCTTTTAAGTATACTTTTATGCCCCATAAATTTTGCAATTCCGTTTATACTGTAAATACCGAAATTGACATACTTCAATATAACCAGAACGCCTATATTTACTACTATAACCATTATAAGTGCGGCCTTTTTCTTCAATTCATTTTCCGTCGAACTTATAACTCTGATACCGATATAACTGACTGTCACAGAAAGAATCGGATACAAAATAAGCACAGCACTATCCGTGAGCAGATAATAAACAATGCTGCAAAGCAGTAGAAATACCCACTGCAATCTCTTTGGAAGTATATAGTATATGATTAGAATTCCTGCAAAAAAGCACAGAAAATAGAAAGATGTTATACCCATTTATTATACCCTGTTTCTTAATTATCCTCGTTAAAACGGATTCTATACGCGTTGATTATAGCATTGTTTGTAAAAAAAAGATACATTTTTTAATATGAAGTAGGGTAAAATCTGTGAAATTCCAGTAGAATTATTGATAAAATAAGAAGAATTATAAAAAAAGAGTGGCAAAAAGGAATAATGGATGAGAAACAAGTTGTATTATACAGAGACAAATGATGACATATATTGATACCAACTATTGCATTTTATTTACACTTTGATGTCAACTTGATGTACCCCAAACCACTTTGATGTCAAGGCACATCCTAAAAAATATCACTGTTTTTTTCAAGTGCATTAATTGCTTCACGCTTTTTTAAGTCAGTAGCTTCTGCATAAACATCCATTGTTGTTTCAATATTTGCATGGCCCATGATAGTCTGAATTACCTTCAAATTTGTTTCATTCTCACAGAACCTTGTACAAAATGTATGACGGATATGATGGCAGGTAAAATTCGGAAGCAATATCGGCCGCCTTCCGGCACGCTTAGCCTTAAGTATTTCCTCTGCATTGTAGGCCTCATAAATTCTTCTGATTGCCCGATTAATAACAGTCGGATTCAGCAATAACCCATCCTTGTTTCGGAAAATGAAACCACTCATACCATCTACGACCTGTGTGTTAAAGCCGATTTTTTTCTGCACTTCATACTCATCCTGAAAAGCCTTTTTTACGGCATCCATCATAGGAATAGTACGTACTCCCGCTTCAGTCTTGGGCGAAGAAACATAGAATGCGCTCTTTTGCTTATCTATTGATGTATAGATTACTGAATGGTTGATACTTATTGAGCGATTAGCATAATCGATGTCCTGCCAGCGAAGTCCGATGACTTCCCCTACACGGCAGCCTGTACCGAACAGAACTACAAACAAAGGCAGCCAATGTTGATAAACAGGGCTTTTTTCAACATAATCGAGAAATGCCCTTTGCTGCTCAAGTGTCAATGCGTGACGTATTCCTTTATTCTTGCCATAACCCTTCTTTATCTCCGACAGTACCCTGTCAGAAGGATTATTTCTTATAACGCCATCCCTGACAGCCATATCAAACGTCGGGTGCAAAACAGTGTGGATACTGTCAACCGAGCCTATCTTCAATCCGCCCTCATTAAGCAGCGAATAATAAAAAAACTTAACATCCGAATATTTGATATCCGTTATAATCCTCTTTCCAAAAGTATTTCTGACACAATGGTCATATAAATACTTATAATGCGATTTGGTATGCTTTTTCAAATCGTATTTAGTGGATATGTACCTGTCAAACACGTAATTCAGTGTAGTCTTCCCGGAACAATATGACTGCAGCCCGTCCATCTGGTCCTTTACCAGTCTGTATTCCTTTTCTCTCAGCTCCGGCAGATCATTGGCATAAACCACTCTCCTTTTGCCATTTGGATCGGTATACTGATAAATATACCTTCCGTCATCTTTTCTCTGGCATTCGCCTTTTTTTAAAGCTCTGCCCTTGCAGTCCTTTCTTGATTTATTCATTAGTATTACCTTCTTTCTCAAGACAGAGGCCACTTCTGTGACACTCTCAATACACAATGCCATCAAATGCTGTGCAACTACAAAGTTTCCCATGTCCTGCGAGGTAATTCTATTTAATTGTCAATGTACACTTTACTCTCTTAGTTCTATTATTATTCGTAACTTATCTTCCCAGTTTTAATTAAAATTGCTTTTGCTTATAATAGCATACTGTTAAAGATGTTGTAAATATTGATTTTTTACAATTTTTCTCAAATTCTCTCTTTGGCGCTTTGATATTCGGCTTCAGATATATCTAGCATTTTGCAGGCGTTATATAAGTCGATATCTAGGTTTTTCATTAGAGTTTCTACGTTTTTTATTAGAGTTTCTTCACGTCCTGCTTCGCGACCATTATTATAAGACCACTCCCGTTCACTCTTTAAGAACTTTTCTTCATCAAATTCAAAAATACACATTTCTATGGCCTCCATACGGTTTTTTAACAGAAAATCTGCCAGGATGTTTTTCTCTATGCAGTAGTCTATCGCATTCTCCACAGCTTCCTCAATAGAACCTTTTCTGGCAAATTCTCTTACTTTGTTTACAAATTGCGCATATTCCTTTAATAATTGGCAGGCTTCCAGCAGTTCTTGATTATGTCCCCAGTTTATATTGTATACCACTACTGTCAATTCCAAGTCAGGGTTTTCTCGCTTTTTTTCATAAGAATCAGATAGTTTTAATACCTGACGTTCAGGTTGTTCTTCCGTACCATTATACAAACTTAACAGGCTTTTCTTTTCGCTAAACAGCATATGGAACATAGTGTCCTTGTACTTGCGTTGTACTTTTGTTTCTTTAATTTCGTTCATTTAATATCCTCCTGATTTGTGAATAGATTCCCGAACGGGTGTGATCATCCGGCACAAGAGAATATTTTATTCCTGTGCCGATTGAATGATTGCCTGACACAGGAGAATCACATACAGCTTCAGATTCTCCCGCTAATATAGACTGTTAATTTGGAATATAAAAGCATGGATTTTCTGAAACCAAATAAATGACATTTATATAGAATAACTGATTTGCCTTAAAGAAAATATACTTTTTAGTATAATATCATACTTTTGACGTAATTGCAAATATATTTTTTCTATATTACGTTATATTTTTATAAAAATAATATAAATATTATAAAAAATATAAAAATTTGATGTCAAATCGATGTCAAAAGGTTACCAAAAGCTCTAGAAGCTTTATTTATTGAAGTTTTCCCATTATTCATTTTGTATGCCCCGCAGACAGCGACGTCTGTACTCGCGGCTGAAGTGGATGAAGCCGTAGTG
>JAFLTH010000039.1 GCA_022510525.1 Lachnospiraceae bacterium
CCATTACATCCGGTTGTACCAAGTGCCATAGCCACAATAAGCACCATACAAAGGACAAATGACGTTAGTTTTTTACTAAATTTCATTTGCATGTTCTTAATCTCCTTTGATTTTTATTTCCTCATAATACCGGCGCTCGCGATCATAAAAAGAGGAGCTTACTGTCCGGATATTTCGACTTGGCATTCCGCTAACCGGCCTTCTCAGATATGCTCCAATGGCTTGTCCCTAAACTGTGGCTTTGTTCAGGTCAGGTCAACAGCAATTACTATGCCTTACGGCGACGGGCTCGTACAGGATTTGCACCTGTTTCCCCGGACAGTACAGCTTTTATAATAAACCAATTTCATTCATAAATCAATATCGTCAGATTATTCATTCCAAAAGTCCGGCTGAACATAACATCTGCAGCTTGTTTTACAATCATCTCTATTCCCAGACTGTCATCTACAAGTACTTCACCTCCGGACTCTTCTTTTCTTTTTTTATAATATGCAATCGGATCAAACAGCTTTCCCGCACAGCGCATATAAAGGATTATCTTTTCTCCCATTCGCACGATGCGAACATCCGCATACTGCTTTCCTATATCCGGAAGGCAGTGTTCAAAAATGATCAAAAGCATTTCCTCAACAGCCAGGCTGATTGTAAGTATAGTTTTTGATGACATTTCCTTTTCTTTACAGAAAACAGCTATCTTTCTGGCGGCATTTGATGCTTCATCTGCCGTATTTTCTACGGAAAAAGCCAGATACCTGTCAGTTTCCTCATAGCGTTTATCCAGCAAAAGCAAGCCCTTAATATTCTTATTTTTTCTGCATTTTACCCAAGCTGTCACTATCATTACGAGCAATGTCACAATTTCCGACACCGCAAATGACAACCAGATAAACTGCGCACTCCCCCAATATACAAAGTATACTGCAGACAATATAAGAATTATAAACCCACGCAAAACCGTCAATATATTGGCCAGAGATATTTCCCCGGTAGTAAAGTAATAAAAAATATAAATATTATTAAACATACCCGGAAGGAAACTTATTGTAAACATAATTATCGCAGGGACCAGCATTGGCACCCCGACAACCCCAAAGACTGCACCTATCTGTTTAGCCGTCATACCTATAAAGAGAGTCATAACTATAATACCCGTTGTGCCTTTTTTAACGGCCTCCCTAACCACGGTTTTGATACTTATATTGTCTCTCTCTCCATAAAATACACCAACCAGCGGAGTAATCGTCTGGGCAATACCGGATATTACTCCATTGGAAAAATTGTTTACGCTTCCGATTACCGCAAATACCGTTAAGCCCTCTTCCGACAGCGCATTGAGTATAATATAATTTAATGCAATAGTCCTGAAAATATTGCAGAAATTATTAAGCGCCATTGAGCTTCCTGTCTTTATCATTTCCGCCGTACTTTTCCACACATCCTCAACTTTCCCGAAGGTAAATACAGATTGCTTATTATATAACACACACAGTCCGTAAATATCACCAAGAAGTGTGCTTAAGATAAAGGAAAGCGCTACTCCCCTTATGCCCATATCCAATTTACCCACAAAAAGGAGGCAGAATAGTAAATCCAACACAAACATAACAATAAACATATAAGTTCCTGCTTTGGGTCTGCCATCTACTTTTAGAAAATTAAAAGGATAATACATGAAGGATACCGAACTTCCGCCAATAAGCAATATTTTACCATAATCCATTACATACGGCTTTATCCTATCAGTAGTTCCCAGCACTCCGACTAACTGCGGAAAACAGATAAGTCCGACCACCGTCATCAACCCTGAAATCACAAGTGACAGGCATAAGGCAAGCGTCGCATAAGAATTTGCTCTGTTCATATCATTTCTTCCAATACATACAGATGCATTGGTGGATGCCCCGACATGAATCAAAGCGCCAAGTGTAGCAAAGGCAAAATAGATTGGATTTACTACATTTAAAGCAGCTAATCCATCCGCGCCTATATAATTTCCTATAATAATACTGTTTGCCACTATTGTAAGCGTCGTACCAATCAGCGCAATGACAGACGGCATCATGTATTTTTCTACGGTTGTTTTTATAAATGTATCATTTACTTCAAAATATTCTCTTTGCTCTTCCATTTTATGTACTAATTATTCTCCATTTTATTTTTAATTCATTAATCATCTTTATCATACTCATCCAGTCCATATGCCTCTATAATACTTACTATCTCACTTTCAAAATCCTCAGACCGGCAATACGGACACTCTGCATCCTGCAGATATTGTATTGCCAATATGTAATTCTTTTGTCCGATGAATTCCTTCCAGTTAGGAGCCGACTGACCTTTTTCCTGCCACGTTTCAAGGTAGTTGTTATGAGAACGGATAGCCGCCGGGAAAGACTCATGTCTTTCCATACAGCCATCATGCCTATGTGGAAATAGTTCGTTAAGCAACAGCGTTTCTTTCCTTTTTCCCCACCTTGAACCTTCAATTGCAAGGGCAATTGTAATAGAGGGCAGGCATATATGCCTTTCCATCCAGTCTTCTTTTGCCGCAGCCGCAATATCTTTTATAAAATTCTCTTTTCCCATGTATACCATAAGTCATTATCTCCACATTATTATTTTTGTTAGTGATATTATGTCATTGTCATTTTTACAGTTTTATCATTTCATTTATTCATTAACTTTATTTCGTTGATTTTATAATGGTAAGACGATTTTTACCTTTTTTATTGGTATATGTAACTTCATCCATCATCTCACATACCATAAAAATTCCCAGCCCGCCTATTTTACGCTGTTCAAGCGGTTCATTCACATCCGGCTTTTCTTTTTGAAGCGGATTAAATGCAATACCGTCATCTTCAAAAAATATCATAATCTCATCTCCGGCTACCTGGCAGCCTACGGTAACCTCTTCGGCATTGCTGTAATTGCATATATTGGAAACAATTTCATCCGACACAATAAGCAGCTGGCGTATATATCTCTTAGCAACATTTGCATTTTGCAGACAGTTTTCCAGAAATGTCTGTACCTCCTGCATTCTGGATATGTCAGCTGAACCTGTATTTTCACTACATTCATTTTCTAACTCCGACACATCCGTTTTAGTTTTATCTGACACATCCTCATTTGTCTCATCAGGCACAACATTTTCATTAATTTCACTCACTTCTTCCGGCTGATTATTTTCCTCAGTACTTCCGTGATAATTTACTGCAAGCATTGTGATATCATCAAACTGCTCTGCATTGCCCTGAAATTCCTGCACCTGCTCCCAAACACCCTCCGCAAGCTTATCAGGTTCTGTCTCTTTAGAATCATTTAAATGGTCTAACAACCGTTCCTCTCCATATAGTTTTCCGGCTTCATCATTTGCCTCACTGACTCCGTCCGTATAAAGGAAGATCGTATCATCCTGCTCAAGTTTAATTTGCTTTTGGTTATATGAAATACCATCCATTCCTGCCAATACAAAACCACTCCTTTCTTTTATATATCTGTAACCGTCCTTCTTATTTCCAATGAGCGGCGGGTTATGCCCCGCATTTACATATGTAAGTAATCCCGTAGAAATAGTCAAAACTCCAATCCATGCAGTGACAAACATTCCGTTTTTGTTTACGGCGCATAAGCTGTCGTTTACCTTTGTAACGGCATCTTCCAGTGAGCCTCCTCCCATTATTCGGGTGCGCAGAAGCGTATTTGCCACTACCATAAACAGGGACGCCGGAACTCCTTTTCCGGATACATCCGCAACTATGAATGCAAGATGGTCATCATCAATCATGAAAAAGTCATAGAAATCTCCTCCAACTTCCTTGGCCGGAGTCATCCTTGCATATAGCGAAAATTCCTTACGTCCGCTCAACATATGTGTTGAATCCGGCAGCATATCCGCCTGTATCTGTGACGCTAAGTCTAACTCTGTACGTATACGTTCCTTTTCTGCGGTTGCCGCCGCAAGATTAGTAATGTAACCTTTAAGCTGTCTTGTCATTTTATTGAATGCTTTTCCGAGTTCCTCTACCTCATCTCCCGTGGATATGTCTATCTGACTGTCCAGATTTCCTCCATCCATCTTTGTAACTTCCAAAGTAAGTTTTCTTATAGGATCCGTAAGCTTTCTGGTAAAAGCGATGCTGCTTATACTAATAAGCACTGCAGCAAGCATAATAATCACAAGAAATATCAAAAGTGTCCTGCGTATAGAAGCATTCTGCTGCCCGGATACGGCATCCGTCAATTCAAGGATTCCTTGCTGACTCTGCCTGGCAGGCGCTATAACCTCCTCCACATCCATTACTGTTACGAAACTCCAGCCCAAGCCCGTGAGCGGAGCATATGCCATATATACTTCCCTGTCATCTAACATAAGTCTGGTAAGATCACTTCCACCTTTCAGCATATCTTCCACTGCCGCGGCAAGTTCCTCATTCTGACTCTCTAACAAGCTCATATTTCTATCAGCGCGGGCTGCCGTTTCACCTTCATCTGTTCCCGATACCATAACCTGTCCTTTTTCATTTATCAAAAAAGCGTAACCTTTTTCACCAATAACCGTATCAAGAACCGCATCATTGACAGTGTCCAGATAAGAACCTACACCTGCCACTGCTACGATTTCACCGTTTATATATACAGGTCTGGAACATACTATGCAGTCTCTTTTTTCATGAATATCTTCCATCACATCGGAATATACAGTTTTACCCTCTTCCGTTAAAAGTGCCCTCTGGTACCACTGTCTCCCGTCTGCTTCATAAAAGTCCGCCACATCAGGGTCCGCCGTAAACTTACTGTAGGATATATAATCGGCCTGAATCATCCAGCCGCTCTGTGTGGCAATATATGTGGAAGATATCATATCGTTGTTTTTGTTATATTGAACAAGCAGATCCTGTATATTGCCTAACTTACGAACTTCACTTATCAAACCTTTTTCAGCATTCCACTTAGAACGGTTTTTCCATACATCAGTAAGTCTTTCAGACCATAAAAGTTGTGCTGCAAGTTCCTTGCTTTCTTTTACCGGCAGTGCAACCTCTCTGTCAGGATAGTCTTCCGCATTAAGATAAATAGTCTCTGCCTCATCTGCGATTCCGTTCACGCAGGCTATGACTGAATTAAATTTTTCTTCTATATAATCTGTTTTCTGTACTGCAAGGCCAAGAAGCTGTTCTCCCGCCATTTTCTCCAGTGCTTCTTCTGCATCCATTGCGGCAGTCTGCCCAAGCTTCATACTGCTTTGTTCGGAAATATTCCTCATCGAATAAAGACTGAATACACTCACTCCACCAATAAGCAATAGAACACCTAGCACCATGGAAAGCAACAGTTCCGTTATTTTACGGCGTATGTTTTTTTTCTTTTCCATTCTTTTTTATCCCCCGTTTTTTCCTGGTTTGCAAGTTGCAATTTGCTTTACGTCTTTTACGGCCTTCATAAGCTTTCTTAACATAACATAACAGTCCCTCAAATTCCTCACTTACCACATAGTCTTCAAAGTAGATTTCCACTTCTCCGGGATTATGTAATACCATGTATTCCTTCTTGCTGCACAGAGGTTTTAATCCTGTAAAAAAGTATCCTTCATCTTCAAGCAGGCGATATGCCCAAACAGCGTTTTTATCATTGCAGTTTAAAAAGACGTTTATTATCTGTCTGCGTCTTAACGGAAATTTGGCATGAAAATCCGCTATACGCAGCGGCAGATCTTCCCCTACAAGATAAATACTGATTTCCAGACTTTTCTGCAATTCGTTCTGCCAGAAATTAATAAGGCTTACCGGCGGTAAAACACGCTCATTATCAACCTCTTCCTGCTGCAATCCATATTCGTCCTCAACATGTTCCTGTACCATCTGAAATTTTACTCCAAGTTCTTTGTATACCCTTGCTGCAAATGACTGATGCTCCCTTGGTATATAAAGAATGCCCGCATCCTGCTTATTTACCGCACGTATTTGTATTCCCTGAGAATGTTTGGTATTTTTACCGTTATGATATGAGTGTGTTATGTGTTCTATATCAAATACATTTAAAACAAAACCGGTAGCGCGCAACCCAAGACGATATAAAAGTCTCTGCGTAACATCATGAAAAAGCACCGGCAGGCAATATGCCGCCGAATAATTACGTCTCTGCAGAATACCCATAGCGTACTCAAAAAACGGCATTGCAAGTCCATACCCGCGGTATTTTTTCCTGAATATCTGCGATGCAATCTCGCACATATCTTCCTTTGGAGCAAATTCTTTTAGAATAAGCATTCCCGCTATCTCTCCGGCTTTGGTCTGTGCCACAAGGAAGGTGATGTGTCCGCTGTCAGACTCTTCTTTTATATATGCAGGTTCATAAAACCCACGTTTAAAATAGGTATCTCCATACTCGTCCCTGATACAGGCTATCATACCTTCTTCATCACCCGGCCTGTATTCCCTAAGGGTTATGGTCAGACTTCTTCCCTGTTTATTTTTAAGGTGCAGGGTTTTTCTTCCCACATGGGACTTCATAGCGTTCATCGTATATCCAGGATTTCATTAAATCCTGTAATTTCAAATACTTCCATGACATCATCATTGACATTGCTTACGATCATATGACCATCCTTTTTCTTCATTTTCTTGGAAGCCGCAAGCAGTACACGCAGTCCTGCAGATGATACATATTCTATATCCTCCATATCCAGCTGCAGTTCATTAACTTTTACAATTTCCCGGTCAACAACCTCCTGAAGCTTTGGCGCCGTAGAAGTTTCCAGTCTTCCGCTCAGCTTTAAATATAGACCTTCTTCTGTTTTATTTGATTCTATCTGCATATTAATTCTCACTCCTCCATTCATCATTACTCAACCCGCGATGTTTGTACCGCAGGTGCAAACTCGCAATTAAAGAGCGCAGCTCTTTAATTTTCCCAGGAAGGCTTTCTTTCAAAGCCTACATGATATGTGATTTTTTCCATGTTCAGTTCATGTTCACCAATCATATACCTTCCAATCGTAATGTCCTTCCCTATGATGACCCCTTTCGGATAGTCATTTAAGCACTTGTTTAAAAGTTCAACCTGTGCTGCCCTCGACTCATCCGAAAGAGGATTATTAGGGTTGACACTGCCGACAGTAACAAGTTTTATGTATTTGATGTCTGACATGGCAGTCTTTTCTTCCCTATTCATTTTTCACCATCACCACCAGACTAATTAGTAGTTCCTGAAGCTAAATTGCTGTACTCATTTCTCTTTTCTATAAGCTCAGTTTCAATCTGGTTTACGCTTATCTGACTCTTAACCGCATTATTCTGAGCTCCTGCCAATGCCTTATAGTAGGACTGCTTATCGTCATACTCAGCATCCACGCCATCTCCATCAACGGCTTTCAGACTAAACATATCTGAAATACCGTCAGGAATCTTTTCCTCCCCGTTGTCGGCAATCAGTTTGATTATGTCTCCTGCCTCGTTCATGAATGCACCCCAGCTCTGGTTTACCTCATCCATCTTAGCGCTGTAGTCAGCCTGCTTCTTTTCTAAGTCTGCCTTATCTTTCTCCGCTGCCTTCTTTTCATCTTCGGTTCCGGCTTCCTTAATCTTCTTATCAGCCGCTGTAGTATCAACGGAATTAAGCAGCGTAGTAAAAATTCCCTGATATACGTTACGCTGTGAAGTACCCAGTTTTTTCATCTGCGTAATATTAGTACTAAGACTGTCATTAGCTGCAGAAAGACGACTTTCTATCTGGCTGATTTCCTGACGCAGTGCCTTCAATTTCTCCGCCCTGATCCTTGCCTGTTCAGGCAGACTCTGACCGTTACCATCCTTGATCGTGCTTCCTATAAGTTCTGGTGCAACATTTGCTGCCATCATATCCAGTACCCTCGCAAGACCTTCAGGCATACCATGGTTAGTTGCTCTTACATCTACATGATACTTTGCGGAATTATCCGAGCTTCTGGTATTGGAACTGTGTGAACTCACACTTCCGCTTACGCTTACCTTGATAATTCCCAGATTCATACTTCCGGTCATAGATGCGCTCAAGTCCGTTGAACTTTCAGATTTTTCACTCTGTTTTACTTCCATATCAAAGAGTATGTTTACCTCATCGATTTGGAGGTTTGGAATGGGCACAATTGCTAACATCGGAACGTCTACTTTCATTTCATCCAGATTACTGGTTCCGTCGTCATTCATACTGCGTTTCTGATATGCAAACGCTACCGTACGGGCCTTCCCGTCTGAATCAAACCCTACCCTGTTGATAAAGTCTGCTGTTGAATTTGCAAGCTGTGTGCTTGCATCTGCTGCTGCCGATAAAGGACCTCCTATAAGCTGGTCCATCCTTAGTCCGGCAAATTGTTCGGCGATTGCCATAAATATTACCTTCTTTCTTTTTTATATTTCTTAAGGGTAAAGGACTTCTTATATCTCCTATTTCCCATAAGACGGTTAAAAATCCGCCTTTTTGCCTGATGCGTATTTACAGCATTGGTATATGAAGTAACTGTAATGCTCTCTGCCCATAACATCATTTGCGGCCATTTAATAACATTTGCTATTTCACCACCGTTGACGTATATTGCCTCATCATCAGACATTTCAAGAAAAAGGCGGAGGTTCAGTTCCGGAAGCAGCTCGTTTAAATATTGCTCAATGCTTCCCTTTTTTGAATCAATTTCTTTCTTTTCCTGATTTATTTCAGGTGCTTTGTTTTTGAATCTATTCATAATCCTTCTCCAGTCCATACTTAATCTCCATATTCATAATCTGTTCCTGATACTCCATAATTCTGTTGATTATATTAGACTGGGCCATCAGGTATTTGTCTTTGTCAAACTCATATGTATCTTCCTCAAACGCATCTTTACTAATCTGATGCAGTCTCTCCTGCTCCTCGATCATGTCGGATATCTTCTTATGAAGTTGTTTAAATCTGGCAATCTTGGCTTTAAGTTTCTTGGTCTCTATAAGCACGTTCTTTTGTTCGTCAGAGCCAATATCTCCACTGACTGCCAGCGGCCTTGTATCAATTTTCTTAGCCACCTGGCTTGAACTCAAAGCATCAGTGAGGCGCAAAATACCTTCAGTTGCAGGAACGGATGCAACCTTAAGTTTATAGGAAACCTTAGGCAGAAAATCACTGTCGCGTTGTGAAGGTGCACAAATACGCGCGTTAATACTTATATTTCCGGTTTCTTCATTACCAACAGCCTTAATTTCCGTAGAAAAATCAATCTCCGCCTTTTCCACATTCAGATTGGTCACAGGAACTATGGATAAAATAGGGACCTGAACCTGAAGATTGTCTACACTGTAACCATCATCCCCATCAGTCCTTAGCTGGTCATAGGCAATATTGATATTGTTCAGGTGAATAATTTCCTCCTGACCGTTCTGCTTGATGCTTCCCATGCTCTTAATAGCATGTACGATCTGTGCACGAAGCCTGTGATTTGACTGCGCCAATGCATACAACGGCGCATAGACTAAATCGTTAAGCGGAATAAAATCATTATCCATTATTTCTCCGCCGCTTTTTTCCTCCTCGATTTCAGATGCACCCTTTTCACTTTTACTGTAAGGCATTTTGCTTTCCTCCTTGACGTTTTATTTTATTAAACTAAAAACAATGCTCTCTCTTCTTCTCTTCGCTTGGTAAGACCTGCAAGCACCTTGCCACCCGCCTTGTTATACAAAAGCAGTTTGTCCGCTACCGTAGAGGCATCCCTTCCCGATACAAGAGTCTGAAGCGAACCGTTGCCGCAGTTGTAACAGAAGCTTGTAAGTGCATCAAACTGATTCTGTGTAAGCGGGAAAGTGATTAAACCTTTCTTAACACAGTTGTTTACATAGCCGCCGTATTTTTTCAAATCCTGCTTTAACAAAGCTTTAGCAGCTTCTACGGAGGGCAGCGTCTGTCCCTGCTGTACTCCTTCCGTATGTCCGTATCCGATTGTCCATACTCCTGCAGGGCACTTATATGCCTCTAAGCGACAGCCCTCATACTTGGCAATCAACTCCACGCCTCTGTCTGAGACACTCATCTCGCCGGTTACTGCTGCATTTCGTGAGTTTGCGACGTTTTTCTGAGAACCGGCAAAGTTCTGTTCCATAGCAGAACTTTGCTGTGACTGTCCTCCCACATTTAGGTACTTTATGTTAACCGGACTGTTTATGTCGTTGCTGCCGCTTACATTTTTCCCCAATATGGCCATGTCACCAGTTACGGATTTTACAATCCACTTATCATTCTTTACCCAGTCAGGCATTGCTTTTCCGCTGTAATACACTGCAACTGAAGATATAGTTACTATATCGCCTTCTCTAATTCCCATTTTGTATCCTTTCTGCGTATTAACCCACGCCTATTTTTTACCGGCCATATGTTGAATAAAGGTTTTGCCCTGACGCTCTTCAATATATTTCTCAAAGCCTTTTTCCCATGAATACTTCATATGTGCGAAATTATTTTCATAGTATTCTTTCAGTTTCTCCAAAGTCTTAATCTCATTCCACTCAGCATTACCGCTCTTTACATTCAGCATAAGTACCGGAAGGCTTGCCTTTGCCACGCTGTCCTCCAGTCTCTTATCTTTTTCTACAGTATACATATGGGCAATATAGTTATACTGAGGGCCGTGCTGCACCGGATTATATTTGTCTTCGATTACTGTTCTAACTGTTCCTTCATACCTTTTGCCCGTTCTAAAAATTGTATTCAAATCATTAATTGCACGTGCTTCCTCATCTGACTCTGAAGGTATAGGAGCAATCTGGGATATTTTGCTTATCAGATCATGGATGTCATAGTCACCGGTGTAGTATTTATAGGCATATTTTCTTGCCTCATAAACACCGCCTTCTTCAGCCATTAACCCAAAAATCAACTTTTCGTTGTATTCTTTATTCTTTGCTCTCTCTTCCTTGCTAAGAGCAGCACCGGCCTCATCTTTAAGCATATCCTTAAGTTTTATCAAATCCGCCTCACTAATGCCGGTTGCCTCATTAATAAATTGAATCAAATTCTTATTGCCCCTTGGTAAAGATTCTTTGACTATAAGATCTGACGCAAGCACCAGACCGGTAATCTTTCCATTTTCCCTTTTAGCAGCCAGTCCGTACAATAACTTTAATATAGGTTGGTTAATATCATCGTCATGCGTTACCGTACTATCCTTTATCGTCTTTTCCAATACCGAATGAGGTTTGGCCGCTGCACCTGCTTCCAGCATAAAAATTGAATATTTTCCTGCCTTCCGGAAACTCACAATATAAGGAAAGCTTAACTGAGAATTACTCTTCATATCTGCAAAATAACTATTAAGGTTTTCTAAATGACTCGGAGTAATATACTCTTTTATAAAATCTAAATTTTTATTTGTGTCCATAATAAATACTCCTTTCAGGCTTTTCTTTCTAATATCTGCGCTACTTTTTTACGGAAATCATCCATAGTAAAGTTCATGTTAAGCTGCTTAAACAGATGATCGGGGTCGCCATGACCTGATGCAACTCCCCTGTCATGCCCTTCCTTATGACTGATGATCACTCCGTCCGCAAGCGGATCCAGTCCATACTTGGCACAAAGGAATGCAAACAGTTCTGCGGCAGAATCAATGGTTCTCATAACCATTTCCTTTGCCTTGGCTTCATCACTGCAGGTAAATGTTGCCCCTCCGGTATATTTAATACAATTAGGTTCACACATCTCTACACCGATATGAGTGCTGTTAGCATTTCCGCCACAATGCCATGCCTTATAATCCCAAGGTAAGGTCTGATATACCTTGCCCGTATTGGCATCAATAAAGGCATGTACGCATACCTTGGCAGCGGCACTGTTAAACTGCTTTAGAAACACCTCTGCACTGGGCTGCGGACAGCCTACGCTGTGAAGCACCAATCCTTTTACTGTGATTTTCTTTCCTGCTGTGTAGCAGGGATTGGATGTTACAATGCTTTCTATAATTTCCATATAATCCTCCTTCTCCTGTCGCAAAACAGAAAACTCATATTTAATACACTCTGATTTTTCTGCATTTGCGACAGACTTCAAATTTATTACGTTATCATTATACGATATTATGTTAACTCTACTTTTTAGCATTTACGGGGGTTCCCGTATATTCTCTTGCAGCATACTCAACACTTTTTTCTTATTTCAGGTATCCCGGTCTTTAATTTTCCATCAAAAAAGTCAGGTACATTTTCACGTCCTGACATAGCATTTATCCGGGAAATATGCAATTTTATATGCTGCAAAAAATTATTTAAAAAAAGTTTAAAAAAAGTATTGACTACCTAAACATAATATCGTATTATGATAACTTTTTATGCTGCATTAATCAGCAACCCCTTTTTATCAACTTCTATAATTCCAGCCTGTTAATCTTCCTTCTTTTTTCCTCTGTTGTTGTCACCGTATATATTCTGGTAGTCTCTAAACTGGAATGTCCAAGCAGATCCGCCAGTTCAAACAGATTAGAATATTTCTGCATATACGTTATTGCGAAAAGATGCCTGAAACTGTGTGGATGTGCCTTATACTTAGGTATTCCCGCGTAGTCCGCGAGATATGTCAGCATCTTGTATACAGCGGTCCTGCTTATGGACTTATCGGTATTCCCACGAAAAATAACGCCCTTGCTTATTCCCTCTTGTATACAGTATTCACTTAACTCATCAACTAGTTTATCCGGAAGATAGATTTCCCTGTTTTTCCCCTTATTGTAAATAATAAAACTCCCTTTTTTCAGTGCCTCTACCGTACATCCCGAAAGCTCGCTTACACGAATGCCTGTCAAAGCCAGTGTGCGCATTATGTAGTAATATTTGTCCCTGCCGCTCTCCTTTGCACACACAAGCAGAGCTCTGTATTCGTCAAGTGTTATTATATTGTCCGGAGCCTGCCTGTTTTGTACCTTTCTGGTCTTAACGCTGCATTCGGCACAGCCCTTATATTTCAGGTAACTGTTGAGTGCCACTATATGCAGATTGATAGTGGATATTTTATGATTTTGATTTAAAAGACTCTGCTTATATTCAATGGTTTCTTTCTTTGTAATTACACGGTCCTCAATATAATTCATGAAATTTTCCGCCTGCTTTAAGTATATATTTCTGGTCTGTTGTGCAAGTTCCCGTTGTAACAGATAATCTGCATAGTCTTCCAATGCTTTTGTATTTTCCATTCCTTTTACCTCCTTCATTGATAAAAGGAGCTGCTTTTCATGCGGCAAGCATTTATATGGCTTGTGCCAAAAAGTATAGCATTGTAAAAGCTCTGAAAATTTGCAATTATTTACAGATTATCTGCTATTTTTGCATTTTTGTATTGTACCTTATAACTACAAAAAGCACTCACCGTTAAGTGAGTGCTTTATACAATCATTAATTCATTACATATAATTCTATCATTACGGCCTAAGTCCCATTCCACCCTCAAGTGTAAGAGTCTCACCGCTCATATACTTAAAGTCAGGAGAAGCTAACTGTACGCAAACTCGTCCAATCTCAAGTTCTGCATCTCCATAGTGGCCTGCCGGCGGCATCTTCACATTCTCTTTAAATGCCTCGGGATAAGCCTTCTCAAAATTCTCAAGCTGTGCCGTCCATGCAAGCGGGCAGACAACATTTACATTGATTCCGTCCTTACCCCACTCTGTAGCGGCCACCCTTGAAAGACCACGGATTCCTTCTTTTGCTGCAGCATATGCACACTGTCCGAAGTTTCCGAAAAGTCCTGCTCCCGATGCAAAATTGATTACAGCGCCCTTGGTCTCTTTTAAATGAGGATAGCAGGCTTTCATATAATAAAATGCTGCATACAGTCCGGAATAAATAGAAAGATCAAACTGCTCGGTTGTATGGTCTGCAAGTGTAACTCCGGAAGCCGAAGCCTGTGCATTATTGATAAGCACATCAATTCTTCCGAAAGCATCCATAGTCTGCTTTACTACTTCGGTTGCAACTTTCTCATTGTCAGCTCCTGCACTGATATCAGCCTGCAAAGCAAGTACTTTGATACCATACTTCGCTTCCAACTCTTCCTTTGCATCCTCCAACTTCTGTACATTACGTCCTGTTATAACCAGGTTAGCTCCCTCTTTAGCATAAGCAGTTGCAATTCCGTAACCAATGGAACCGCATCTTCCGTCAGAGAGAACTGACCTTCCTCCTCCTGTGATGATAGCTGTTTTTCCTGTTAAGAATCCCATAATTTTTCCTCCTTTTTAATTAAACGCCTCAAATCTCTCAATCATAATCGCATACTGCTCTTTAATTTTGAGATACAGGCCAATTGTGCCCTCTTTCTCTTTCTCAAATTCCGCAATAACTTTATCGTAATTACGCATTAAGGTATCAACTGCATTTTTATTAATCTTATTATTCTCAGCATCCCCGTTCATAATCATCTGAATTTTATCACTGCTGAAAGCTTCTTTATAACTTCGCTTACCGTATAAGGCACTAAGTATATCCGCCACCGCTACAATCTGCTGCGGAAGTGTGAGCTGATCTCCCGTAAGCCCCTTATGATAACCGGTTCCATCCAATTTCTCATGATGTCTGACTGCAATCTGTAACACATCATCATCCACAACACCTTCAAGAATCATCTCGGTGATTCTGACATGCGCTTTCATAACCTTCATTTCCTCATCCGAAAGCCTTCCGGTGGACTCCAGAATCTCAAGCGGAATCGCAATCTTTCCAAGGTCATGAAGCAACGCTCCATAGTATAAATCCCTCAAATCCTTACCGCTAAGACGCATCAGCCTTCCAATCTGCTGCGCAAAGTTCACCGTTGCCAGTGTATGTACTACTGTATGCTCACTTCTAAAATCAATGGTATATACAAGCATCTCCAGAAAGCCTTTCTTATATCTTTCGGAAAATGCCCTCTTTGCAAGCAGCTCTGTAAGTTCATCCTTATATGTACCGTTTACCAGATTGGCAGTTATTCCGTACCTGGCTTCTGCCTTATGGAAAAGGTCAAGTGCCGCTCCGGAAAATTTGATATCACGATAGGTTGCAAAATAATCCTTTTCCAGATGTTCATCCTTAAGATGTAAAAATGTGTCCATCTTGTCAGCCAGATTGAGACACTCAATTATATGCTTGTATCTGCTCTGAATCATACTGTAGCGGTTATAGTCCAGATGGTGATATAAAACTATCTCCGCCTTATCATCCATAGGAGATAAATATTTCAGAAAAAGAAACCCGTAAATAGAATGAGGCCATAGATTCTTGGTTTCAAAGTCCGTTACGTTTTTAACATTATCTTCTTTATACAGACCGATATCATGCAAAATAGCGAGCATAGTATAATCAACCAGCTCCTGCTCAGTATACTGCTGCTCGCATTCCAACATCTTATATAAAATATAGCCTGTAACCTCACCGTGGTTCATAATCTTATTATTGATTATGCCAAGTGTCTTTTTGATAATATCGTAAACATCTTTACTACTGATAACGCTCATTCCCGTTTGCTTCCCTTCTTTTGGAATAGTGCCTGTATATATTATAATCTATTTGGGAAAATTTTGCATTACAATTTTAGTTTAAATTGAAATTTGTCTCTTGCCGGAAGGACGGATTGCGCAAATAGTAAGCTGGCTATTTGCGCAATCCTTACTGGCAGGTCAAGATTACAAATGGCAACTTCACATTAATATAATAAGAAATTCATTCTTCAAAGTAAGTTTCTACCTATTACAATTTGCATTAAAACTATAATAGATTTAATTATAAAAATTCTTGCAAGTGACAAATTCATACTAAAATTAGTTCCTTAAATAAGTGATTGACAATACCAATCACTAGTGCGTATAATATATGCAAATAGCATATATTATACGCAATTTATAAATCATATATATTTTTTGTATATGCAAATATATGATATACATTGTTAAAAAAAATGCAATATATTATTTGGGGAAGGAGTGATAAAAATGGCTTATAAAATTTACAATCAAGAAATAGGTGCTTATATTTCGGGACTAATTGAACGAAAATTTCCATCTGCACGGCAGTTTTGCATAGAATATCTAAAAAAAGACGGTATAACTGAACCTACTAGAGAAGATATACAAAATATGGCAAACCGCCTATCCCAAATAATTAAAGGAGCAAAAGCAATCCGAATTTATGATTTGCCAATCTTTTCAGAATTGCTTCTTGTTTCCTTTGAACAGATACTGAGTGCCGGAAAATACGGCGCACCTAAAAACAATAGAATGACAAATTATACCGTTGCTCAATCTCACAACGAGTCTGAATGGATTGCCTATATTGACGAGAAGGACAAGCCAATCCTTAATCCTGACGAATATGGAAAAACCGTATTGGATTATGCAATCATGTTCGGTAATTATGATTTCTTGAAATTTTTAGTAAACAAAAACTACATATGGTTTGACAGCCGTAAAGATAAAGATTATATTATGACATTTGGTGCGGGAACGAATATTCAGCGTATTAAATTTGAGGAACGTGATAATGGTGTTTTTATACGCCAACCCGACATGAATGATTTACAGTATAAGCTTGCAACAGAGGACCAGCTTAGAATGTATATCATCTCATTTGCAGCAGACCACAATGATTTAGATATGCTTAAAAAATTGAGGGCAAGAGAAATACCTGAATTATATTATAAAGCACATTATTTGTCCTGCACTTGTCCGGATTTCAACGTCCATTATGACAAAAATATGGTAAGTCATATTGCAAAATCCAGTGATAAAGTGCTGAATTATTTTACAGAACCGTTTGAAATCAGAGATAATATTCGGTATAAGAACGGCAGCAACCGTAAGCATATATTTGTATTTCCGTACATCTCTCAATTGCTGGATATGTTAATAGAAAATAATAGTCCTTTTTTGGAAACGGCATTGAAAAAATCAATTGCGCATAATGAGAGTACAAGGGAAAAGCTGACATTCTTGATAAAAGAATCCATCAACAACGGCTGCTATTATGGAGATAGTTGGAAAAGAGAAGTTGATTTTCATGAAAATGGAAATGTTGTTAATTTTAGAGATCCACTTGCCGTTACTGGAATCATCACCAATATTGCAAGAGCAACAAAGGAATCTTCTGATAGCCAAATAAAAGAGCTTATCAAAAAACTGAATGACTCGTACAATGCAATTAAAAATATTACAGAGGAGGAGATGGTATGAGGAAAGTTTCCTATACATTATTGTTTTTATTGCTTTTTCTTATGTGTGGATGCTCTGCTCCTATTGTTACTTCATATGAAGACAATAATGTCCAAACTTTGAAAGAAGACAATAATGTAGAAACCTTAAAAAGCTGGTCTTTTCAATTTAATAAGGGAACAAATGATTATAGTCTTTTCTTTGGTCTACTCAATAAAAATAATGAATATATATCAGCAGATGTCGATGTTGATATCCGGATTGTAAATGAAAAAGATGAAGAAGTTTATAAAGGCACGAAATCCATTTTTAAAAGCGATTTTGATTATTATACAAATCAGATTGCCGGTGAACAATATCTTGCAGAATTAAGAATACCTGCTTCTGATATCATTTCCGGAAAATCATCAAATGGAACAGTCTATTTAACAGTATATAAAAATGATACAGTACGCTTTGACGAAGTAAATTGCAGTGCGCTTTATTGTTTGCCGATTTCAGATGTGGAGCTTATATTTGATACATTCCCATTAAGCATAGATGTGAAAGGATATGATGGTAGTATTGAGTCAACAATTCAAATAGATGATATCACATATTTATTTGAAAAAGATTTTATTCCGCAAGTAAAAATTATAGTTTCTGGAGTTAAAATTTATGGCAAGCCAGATTCAATATCAAGCTACGATATGATAAGATACAAACTATATGACAGCGAGGAATATATGATAACTTCAGGAAATATATATTTACATTCTCTTGACCAAGGCGATAAGTTTAAGGATGATTCTATAGTAATTTATGATATCACACCGGGAGAAACTTATAAGTTAATTTTATGTGAATATGATTGATGAATCATTTATTCTTTGACAAAAGGATAATCCCTCTTCAAAATCAGCAAATCACAATCGGAAATTGCCATTTGCAACCTTGGCCTGCCAGTAAGGATTGCACATATTTCAATTTAATGACAATTAACGAAGTTTTTTCTTTCTAAAAAACAACCACCAGCAACATCTTAAACTGCTCCTTACCCAAGACCGCATGTGGGTGTTTGGCGGGCATTACTATGCTTTCGCCTTCGTGAATTTCATATTTTTTATCGTCAATAGTAATCTCGCCTACTCCATCAAGACAGGTGACGAATGCATCGCCGCCGGATTCATGGGTGCTGATTTCTTCACCTTTATCAAAAGCAAATAATGTAATGCTGACATGCTCGTTCTGTGCCAAGGTCTTGCTTACAATCTGTTGTTTCTGATATGCAACCTGTTCTTTAAGAACAAGCACCTCAGACTTGTCGATATTCTTGATTTTAACCATGACACTTACCTCCCGATAATTATCTTATATGGCTTCATCATCCTCCGAATCCTGTTCCTCTTCAACCTCCTCGGCAAGCTCCTCTCCGGAAGTAACATCATCAATCTGCTTCTTCATCTGCTGAATCTTAGCATCTTCTGCGATAGCACGCATGATCAGATTCACATCCTCAGGAGAGAACATTCCGATTGCTCTTGCAAGATCCGCCAGATTTTCACGGTTCACAATCAGGCATCCGCCCTTAGACAGAGAAATTCTGATACAATTTTTCATATTGGAAGTATCACCCAGATGTATAGCCTTATGTTCTTTATCGCATACGAAGGTCACACCGTTATATTCGATTACTCCGTTCTTTGCAAGATAACCATAGGGTACGCCATCCATTTCTTCACGTCCCTTTTGCAATGCCTGTTCTTCCAGCTGCTTATCGGTTAAGCCTACAACTTTATCGGCATCGAGATACTGGTTTTTCATCTTCTCGGCCCGTTCTTTGGTTTCTTCTACAATCTCGTCTATCTGCTTATCCAGGCTTGATATGAACTTCTCCCACTCTTTCTGTGAAAATTCGGATTTGCCAATCATATATTTAATATCGCCGTTTTTGATTCTGTCCTGAATGAAATCATAGAACTGACTTAAAGCTTCATCCCATGTCAATTCTTCATTATCACCTGACTTTTCTCCGGATTGAGAAGGATTTTGTTCGCCGTTATTATTTGCGACGTTTTTCTCAAGTTCCACTTTGCCCCAGGCTTCGAGTGCAGTCTGCTCAATCGGGTTAGTTGTATTATCAGCTATTTTATCAAGCGCAACTTCATAGCCGCTTACACTGCCGTCTTCCATCCTGCGCTCTATGTATATGCTGCGATTTTCATAATCTACCTTTGCTGCAAGGCTGTATCCATCCGCCGGAAATGCTTTCACGTAATCACTGTCACCATATGAAAGCTGTCTTACATCACAGCTTGTAATGGAACTTATGCCTGCGATTTCATTCTCATAACTATCCGCAGATATCACATTACGATAAGCATATGGTTGAGCCGCTATCGCTGCAGTCCTGGGTGCGGCAACATTATTCTGAGTACTTTCATTTCTGTTATTTAAATTTTCGGAAAGGCTCTCATAGAAACCTGTTCCGTTATTTTTATTATTTACTTTAGTCGTGTTTGTATTATCATAATATGACTGATTTATAACTCCGTTTACATTCATAATAATTCCTCCAAGTCACTTTTTGACAATGCTGCTTTTTGCAACACTTCTTTTTTACAACGTTCCTTTTATAATGCTGCTTTTTACAGTACTATTTTTCCGACAATGTCTCTTTCAGTATCTCCCTGCCTCGGCGCAGGTTGGTTTTGACCGTATTCTCCGGGATTTTCAATATCTGCGAGATTTCCTTAATTGAGTAGCCTTCATAGTAAAAAAAGTAAAGGCAGTTTTTATACTTTTCCGGCAGACTGAAAATCTCCCAAAGAGTTTCATCTTCATTTACGTAGGGAAGATGAAAATAGCCTTTCTCACTTTCAGGTATTTTCTCAATACTGACAGTTGTACTATGCCATTTACTCTTTATTAAATCTTTACAGATATTGATAGTCGTGCGGATAAACCATGCTTTTTCATGCTCACTGTTCTCAAATTCCGGCTGGTATTTCAACAACCTTACAAATACCTCCTGCAGCACATCTTCCGCATCAGCATGCCCTTTCATCTGCATGAATGCCACACGATATACAAGAGAATAGTGTTCTTTGAAATATGTTTCAAATATTTGTCTTGTCATACTGTTTCACAATGCCATCCGACGATATTACTTCTTAAATGGCATACATATCTATCCTCCTACATACAATACGAATCAAATTGTCAAAAAGTTTCATGAGGATATATTATTTGCAAAAATTATTTCTTTTCCAAAAGTCTCCCGACAGCACTCTTTACCGCGTCCATATCAACAGGCTTGGAAAGATGTCCGTTCATTCCTGCATCAAGTGCATTCTGCACATCCTCGGCAAAAGCATTTGCCGTCATCGCCACAATCGGAATCGTTTTGGCTTCCGGATGATCGCTGGCTCTAATCTGCCTTGTAGCATCATATCCGTTCATTACCGGCATCTGCACATCCATAAGAATCATATCATAATGACCCGGTTCCGATTTAGTGAATATCGCAACAGCATCTTTACCGTTAACCGCAAACTCGCACTTTGCCCCCTCTATGGCGAGCATTTCAGAAAGGATTTCCGCATTCAGCTCAATATCTTCCGCTACAAGGAATAAAAGTCCATCAAGCACATTTGCATCAACGGCGTCATTAGTATCTTCTTCCTGCGTTTCACTTGAAAACAGCGGTGCCAGCGTCTGCCAGAATGTCGATACGAAGAAAGGTTTTGACATAAACGCATCGACACCTCCTGCCCTTGCCTCTTCCTCAATATCGCCCCAATCATAGGAAGTCAGGAGCAGAATCGGTATATCTGCTTTTGCCTTTTCCCTGATCTGACGGGCAGTATCTATTGCGCTTAATCCCGGCATCTTCCAATCCAGTAAGATTACACTGAACTCCTCGCCTTTTTCCTTAGCTTTAATAGTCTCATCCACAGCGTCGGCACCGCTTGTAACATACGATACCTCTATACCGGTACCACGCATCATCTCTTGAATATCTGTGCAAACCTCTTCATCGTCGTCTGCCACAAGTACTTTTGTGACTTTCTGACGAATCATCAGATTATCATCTTCTCTCACATCGGGAACCGCAAAAGACAACTCTACGGTAAAGACACTGCCTTCTCCAAGCTTACTCTCTACCATAATAATTCCGCCCATTAAATCCACAAGATTCTTGGTAATAGCCATACCAAGACCGGTTCCCTGTATCGAATTGGTAACGGAGTTAATTTCTCTTGTGAAAGAATCAAAAACAGTCTTTTGAAACTCTTCACTCATACCTATACCGTTGTCTTTTACGACAAAACGCAGCTGCGCATATTGTGGTGAATTCTGCTGCAGACCCTGTACCAGAAAATCAATTTTTCCACCGTCAGGCGTATATTTTACAGCGTTAGAAAGTAAATTTATCAATATCTGATTAAGTCTTAGTTTATCACCCATTAACTGCTCTACTACACAGCCCTGCACATGGGTTTCAAAACTTTGCTTTTTGGCCTTTGCCTGCGGCATAATAATGGTATTAAGTTCCTCTAAAAGTTCCGGCAGACTAAACTGCGCCACATTCATAGAGGTCTTGCCGCTCTCAATCTTGCTCATATCCAGTACGTCATTTATCAGACTGAGCAAATGCTGACTGGATGATGATATTTTGCGTGTATATTCTCTAACCTTATCGGGATTTTCTGCATCCTTCGCCAAAAGTGTTGAAAGACCAACGATAGCATTCATCGGTGTACGTATATCATGTGACATATTTGAGAGAAAATGACTCTTGGCCTCATTCGCACTCTTTGCCGCATCCAGCGCCTCCTGAAGATTCTCATTCATCTTTTTCTCCTGAGTACGGTCGGACATTACAATAAGGAATTTTTCCACATCCTGAACACTCTGATGGTATACGGTTTCCTTATACCAACGCCTCTCTCCTGTACCCTGGTGTACATGTTCCCGTTCCCAGTCACCGCTCTCTCCAAAGGGAATTGCTTCAAATTCTTCCTTGCTTATTATGGTGCTTCCCTCAACAATGCTCTTTGCCAGATTTCTGATATCTTGTAACACAAGCTTTTGTTCAACACCCAATAGTCTCTCCACATTGGGACTGATATAATCCACTTTCCACGAGTCCTTGTTGATCATTATAAAAATATCGTCTACGCTGTTGGAAAGCGCATTGAACATGAGATCTCTATATTGAATCTCCAGTTTACTTATCTTTTCTTTTTTATAATTTCGGTATACAATCTGCGTAATGATACAGGCGCCCAGTAACAGGAATACCTTTATCAGTACATCAATAGTACCTTTTTGTACACTAAGCAGATTTCTGTTAGCAACTCTCTCAGAAACAACACCTATCAGCATACATTTACGAAATCTGACGGGCTGGTAGGTAATATAATAGCTGATACCACCTATATTACAGTGAACAAATCCTCCAACATCATTTTCCAAATCGCTGCTGAATTGCTTAAGTCTCTGTGCATCCAAATCAGAGTTGTCAATCAGATAAGTCAAATAATTATCGGAATCAATGTCATCTTCATTCGTAGAAATCAGTATGTTTCCGTCACCGCTAACCACCAGACATTGTGATTCTCCCGAAAAAGCCTTTACCCCCAAAAGACCTGCCATATCATCACTGATATAACTTATAGCAACAGCATCATATTTAAAACCATTATATCTTTCCTCCATTGTAGGCGCAGCAAAGATAGTTAGCGCCTCATCCGAAGAAAGCGTATCGCTTATCATGACAGGCTCTTTTTTATCAATAAGAATCTCCAATGCTTCGCCAAATTCCATATATCCCGTACTTCCATCCGGAGTCATATACATTCCTTCAGATGAGATAAAATAAAAATCAGTAAAATTCCAACGCTTCCGCTGAATATCTATATATTCCGATATATCATTGCTATTGCTTTTACCCTGTTTATGTATATAATTGCTACAGCTGTCCAAAATTCCCAAATTCTTCTGTATAAAAACCTCAAAAGAACGGTTAACCTGATCGTAAACCTCTACCAGATGATTTGTGCTGACCTCATAAATATGTCTAGCAATATATTGGAAATAAATAGCTCCCATCACAACGGCAGCAATGCCTACAATGAACATTATTATTAATGAAATCCCACGTTTAAACCATGCTTTCATTAAAGTGTGTAACCTCCTCGTATTATATGCTTTGACAAATACTATTTTATCATTTGAAAGATGTGAACGCAATCATCAACTAATTTATAATGCACATACCACTCATCCATAAGGTAAATGCCGCAGCTAAGTCTTTTGAGACCGCTGCGGCATTTTGCTTTTCATTGATATTTTTTTGACGTTAAATCATTGTCAGTTGTTGCATATGACTTTACACGATACCCTGAGCTTTCATAGCCATAACACAGGTATTCAGTATCCATGCGGCTTTCAAAGGTTTTTGTATATTATAAGTATATTACTATCTTATGATTGCACCTGCTTACATCCACTTTATCGATTTTATTGACCGATAATTTATAAATACCTCTCAATTTATAACCAGGACAAAATCCCGTCTATATCCGGCGTGTTTGGATTCCTTCTACCTTGCTCACACTCATAAAGATAATTTTGACACGCTGTTATAATATTCCTTTCATTTTTGTCTAATATAGACTTAATTCCCTGCATGTAGGCATTGTTTTCAATTCTATATCGCTGTATGTATTTACTATCTATTGGAAATAATTTTATATAATGTACTCCGTGCCTGTTTCCTGTTTTGGTGGTAGAATTAGGCGGAAGCGAAAAATATTGATCTTTCGGTACATTCGCAGAGATGTTTGATCGGAGTGGCACTACAAACTGTTGGTTCTTACCTTTGTATTTTAATTTCATAACCAAAACACACGGTCTGCCATTTTTATTAAACAACATTTCTTGATCCGTGCCCTGTCTTTTACATTCCTGATAAAACTGTTCTCCAACTTTCACCAATTGCATCTATGAATCTCCTCAAATCCGTTTCTCTATTGTCGCATCAGCAAATATTAAGAAAAAATGTTACTATAATAAATCAATAGAAACAAACTATATCTTTTAAGATAACATTCCGAGTCTTTCTATACTTCAAATTGGTATTCTCATAGTAATACATTATGTTTACAAAGATATTTTAGCATATACTATTCTTTATTTGTTTCAACAATGAAGTCCCAGATTTGAGTTATATCAAAAGCATCATGAGAAGAAATGCTCTCCTTTATTTTTGATTGTAACTCTGCAATATTATTTGAATTATCGAAAGCTCTGTTAAGCCACACTTCCTGTTTCTCAATGTTTCCATCTTCTTTATAGCTGTAGGCAAGCAATAAATACATAGTTGTTTCTATTTCTTTTGGTAATTTAATATTATTTTTACTATACTTCTTTTTATTATAACTTTCTAGCACTTGTTCTGCTTTCTCCGTTTCCCATTCAAAGTCAAATCTTACTGAAGCTTGTATAGAACATAAAGTAAGTCCGTAAATGTTACATTCTTTTAATAAATCCTTATATTTATCAAACTTTGAATCAAACAACGTTTTGGTTTCTTCTTTTATATTTCTAATAGTCCCAACATATAAACTGCATACAGCAAATGCTGCAATTTTATTATCTTTTTTCATTTCATCCAAATGATGGAGATAGAAACATATTATTTTATCCATAGATGGTATCATCGCTCTATAATAAACTAAGCATTCACATAATCCTTCAAATCTGGAACTAGCACCATGTCCTTTTACATTATCACTCTTCCATATCCAATAATATGGAGCCATTTCAGCAGAAAACATGCTAGGTAATGCACCATGCCAATCGATTTTTTCAAATCCTACCTCTTCCAAGGACTTAGCAAAATTAGAAACAACTTCTCTTGTTGTTCTTAGCAAACCATTATAGGTAAAAAACACATCATGTTGGAATTCAAACACATCCCCATCTTTTGCAAAATCTACCATCGTAAGTTGCTTCATAAGTGGTTTTAACATGTGTGCATACTTTGATCGTATATAATAAGCATTCTTTAATGCTATAGGATATTCACTTTTGTTTATTATTCTTTTGCCTTGCACTCCATCAAAAAAGGTATCTGATGTATTTTTAATTACAAACTCATTGAACCTCTTCGCTAATTTTAAATTTTCATCTTTATATAATAATTCTTTTATCTGTTCAACTTTTGCTGAATCAATATCTATCAATATCTTTTCTAGTGCTTTTCGTTTATCTTCCTTCACATCTTCCCAAGTAGTTGTATAGTTATCATATGTTTGACTCAGGGATTCCAAACAATATACCAACATAGAATATGCCAAGCTTATATCATCACTCAACAATCTTATTGAGGAATTATAAGTAACAATACATCTCAAAATACTAATATAATCTTTTCTTGGTAAATTGACTAAGTGCTTTATAAATATATTACACTTTTCAAGTTCACCGTCATCTATCAATTTCTTGTAATTTAATGTATTACTTATAAATTCAGATGGTAAAGGATTTCTGTTATCTGCCTCTTTTCCTCTTCTACATACCCTTTCTATCACAGCCTTTTCTTCGTCAAAAATGCAATCTAATGAAAAGGAAAGTATATTTTTAAGTTGTTTAATAACTTCCTCTCCTCCCACATCAACAAACTGAAAGTTATCTGGTGTTTTTTGAATTTGATTATCAAATGACACAACATAAGAAGATATATTACCATATGGCTGAACATATTCTATAGTCAGATACCCAACCTGATATTTTCCACTAAAACAAGCATTAGAATATAAAATCCCCTTTTTGTCATTATGAAATCTTTCATCACTATCATAAAATTTTCCAGAACTAATTTGTAACATATCCACCCTCTTTTCTAAGTATTCTATAATATTCACACAGTACTTCTACTTAAAATGCTTTATTTTCCAATCTATTGTTAGTCTATATCCCACTTCAATAATTGTATCGCCTTGGTATATCAATATCATTTACCAACTAATCATAAATCATATGCACCTTAAATCACTTTTTTCTTGTTTGGAAAGAGTTAAAGCCACCTTATTGGTGGCTTTAACTCTACAAGTGAATGATATTCTAAATTCAAGTCCCGTCATTCGCGGAGACCAAACATACAAGTGAATAATATTCTGGGC